>NZ_VRUZ01000018.1:0-60666 GCF_008039485.1 Methylobacterium sp. WL69
GCCTCCCCGCGCGGCGGCAGCTCGCGGTGGGGCGGGGGACTGTCCGTGTCGGGCGTGTGCGTCGCCTCGATTGCCGGGAGCGCCGGACGCGGCGGGGCCTCCGTCTCCGAAAAACGGTCGTGGGGATGCTCGTCGAGCATGAGGTCGACCCCCGCCGCGACATGGAAGTCGAGGGCGGCGATGAGGTCGCGCCGGCTGTCGTCACTCGCAGTCATGGAACTAGATGTGGCGCGTTCGCCGCCTGTGGACAACGGGGTCGTGTCGTTCCATCGGACGGATCGCGCCCTTTCGCGCGGCGCGACTCTTCATCACGACGGCCGTCATGGAACGGAGGCCGCTTGCGTTCCTATCTTGGAATCGGTTGAGAGTGATCCGAAGCAATTCACGGACCCCGCCCCGCGGCGGGCGTGACAGGAGGATGACGGAATGGCGCTGCCCGAACGCGAGGGGATGGATTTCGACGTGGTGATCGTCGGCGCCGGGCCGGCCGGCCTCGCCGCCGCCATCCGCCTCAAGCAGCTGTCCTCGGACGTCAGCATCGTCGTGGTCGAGAAGGGGTCCGAGGTCGGCGCCCATATCCTGTCGGGCGCCGTCATCGACCCGGACGGCCTCGACGACCTCGTGCCCGAATGGCGCACCGACCCCGACCGTCCCCTCAAGACGGCGGTGGAGCGCGACGAGTTCATGTTCCTCACCAAGAACAGCGGCGTGACCATGCCGAACCTGTTCTTCCCGAAATTCATGTCGAACCACGGCAATTTCGTCGGTTCGCTCTCGAACGTCACCAAGTATCTCGGCGCCAAGGCCGAGGCGCTCGGCGTGGAGATCTACCCGGGCTTCCCGGCCGCGGAGGTGCTCTACGACGATCGCGGCGTGGTGGTGGGCATCGCCACGGGCGACCTCGGCATCGGCCGCTCGGGCGAGCCGCGCGACGACTACACCCGCGGCATGGAATTGCGGGGCAAGTACACGATCTTCGGCGAGGGCGCGCGCGGCTCGCTGACGAAGACGCTCATCGACCGGTTCAAGCTCAACGCCGACAGCGACCACCAGAAATACGGCCTCGGCGTCAAGGAGATCTGGCAGCTCAGTCCCGACAAGTTCCAGGCCGGCCTCGTGCAGCACACCATGGGCTGGCCCCTGCCGAACAAGGCCGGCGGCGGCTCGTGGCTGTACCATTTCGACGACCATCTGCTCTCGGTGGGGTTCGTCACGCACCTGAACTACGAGAACCCGACCCTGTCGCCGTTCGAGGAGTTCCAGCGCTTCAAGACCCATCCGATGATCCGGGAGACCTTCGAGGGCGCCAAGCGCATCGGCTACGGCGCCCGCGCCATCATGGAGGGCGGCTGGCAGTCGGTGCCGAAGCTCGTCTTCCCCGGCGGCTGCCTCGTCGGCGATTCCGCCGGCTTCGTGAACGTGCCGCGCATCAAGGGGTCGCACAACGCGGTGCTCTCGGGGATGCAGGCGGCGCAGGCCATCGCGCAGGCCCTGGAATCCGGCCGCCAGGGCGACGAGCTGACGGCCTACGAGAACGGCTGGCGCGACAGCGCCATCGGCCAGGACCTCAAGCGCGTCCGCAACGTCAAGCCGCTGTGGTCGAAGTACGGCACCCTCGTGGGCGTCGGCCTCGGCGGGGTCGACATGTGGGCCAACACCCTGCTCGGCACGTCGCTGTTCGGCACGCTCAAGCACGGCAAGCCCGACTACGCCTGCACCAAGCCCCTCGCCGAGGTGACGCCCATCGTCTACCCGAAGCCGGACGGCAAGCTAACCTTCGACCGTCTCTCGTCGGTGTACCTCTCCAACACCAACCACGAAGAGGACCAGCCGCCTCACCTCAACGTGAAGAACCTCGATCTGCAGAAGGCGTCCGAGCACGACGTCTACGGCGGCCCCTCGGCACGCTACTGTCCGGCCGGCGTCTACGAATGGGTGGCGGACGCGACCCAGGGCGACGGCGTGCGCTACCAGATCAACGCGCAGAACTGCGTCCACTGCAAGACGTGCGATATCAAGGACCCGAACCAGAACATCAACTGGGTCACACCGGAGGGGCCGGGCGGCCCGAACTACCCGAACATGTGATGGGGTCCGGGCGTGGGGTGGCGAGGCCTTGCGTCGCCGTCCTTACGCCTTGCGAGGAGGGCGGGAAGAGTTCAGTGTCCCGCCCGATCGAGCGTCGACCCCCGATCGGGTCGGTGCGCAGAAGCCCTGAACGGTGCCCATGAACGGAAACGCCGCGATTCGCCGAGCCCTATCGGCCCTCGCTTTCTGCCTCGCGGCGACCCTGCCGTCCCAGGCGGCGCAGCCGCGGGAATCGACCCCGCTGCCCGAGTTCGAGCCCGCCGAGTCCCTGGAGGGCAACTTCCTCGCGGCCTACATCGCCGGGGCCTCGAAGGACACGGCCGCCGCGGCGAGTTTCTACCGCGAGGCGGTGAAGGCCGACCCGCGCAACGCCGAACTACTCGAGCGCGCCTTCGTCTCCCTGCTGGCCGACGGCTCCCTGCCGGATGCGTTCCGCGCCGCCGAGCGCCTGACCACCCGCGACGGGGCCAACGGCCTGGCCCAGCTCGCCCTCGGTGTCCGCCAGATCAAGGCCGGCCAGTTCGCCCAGGCGCGCCAGAACTTCGCCCGCAGCGGCCGGGGTGCCGCCGCCGACCTCACCGCCACGCTGCTGACCGCCTGGACCTATGCCGGGTCCGGTGACGGCAAGCGCGCCCAGGAGACCATCAACAAGCTCAAGGGCGAGCGGACCTACAACACCTTCCGCGATTTCCATGCCGGCCTCATCGCCGCCCTCGTCGGGGATCAGGCCGAGGCCGAGCGCCGCCTCAAGGCGGCCTACGACGGCGACCGCAACACCCTGCGGGTCGTCGACGCCTATGCCCGATTCGAGGCCCAGGCCGGCCGCACCGATCTGGCGATCCAGGCCTATACGGACTTCGACAAGCTGCTGCCGCGCCATCCCATCGTGCGCGACGCCCTGAACAAGCTCAAAGAGGGCAAGCCCCTCACCCGCCTCATCAACACGGCGCAGGAAGGCGCCGGCGAGGTGCTGTACGGCCTCGGTTCGGCCGGCTCGACGCAGGGCGACGAGCTGCCGGCGGTGGTCTACCTGCGCCTCGCCCTCTACCTCGCGCCCGAGCATGCCCTCGCCCGCCTGACGCTCGCCGACATCCTCGACCGGATGAAGCAGCCCGAGCGCGCCAACGAGGCCTACGCCCAGATCCCGGCGACCTCCCCCCTGCGCCTCAACGCGGACGTGCAGGTCGGCCTTAACCTCGAGCAGATGGGCAAGGGCGACGAGGCGATCCAGCACCTCGACGCGGCCATGAAGGCCCATCCCAACGACATCGACGTGATCACGGCGCTCGGCAACGTCCAGCGCTCGCGCAAGAAGTACGAGGAGGCGGCCGAGACCTACAGCCGCGCCATCGCCCTCATCGGCGACCAGCCGGCCTCGAACTACTGGACCACGTTCTACTTCCGCGGCACCGCCTACGAGCGCGCCAAGCAATGGGCCAAGGCCGAGGCCGACCTGAAGAAGGCCCTCGAACTGGTGCCGCCGTCGCAGCCCGGCGCACGCGCGCAGGTGCTGAACTACCTCGCCTATTCGTGGGTCGATCAGAACATCAACATCGACGAGGCCTTCACCATGCTCAAGCAGGCGGTGGATGCGAGTCCCCGCGACGGCATGATCATCGACAGCCTCGGCTGGGCCTATTTCCGCCTCGGGCGCTGGGAGGAAGCCATGCGCGAGCTGGAGAAGGCCATCGAGCTCAAGCCCGGCGACCCGACCATCAACGACCACCTCGGCGACGCCTACTGGCGCGCCGGGCGCCGCCTCGAAGGCAAGTTCCAGTGGCAGCACGCCAAGGACCTGAACCCCGAGCCGGAAGAGCTGGAGAAGATCAACGCCAAGTTGAAGGACGGCCTGCCGGAGCTCGACAAGCCGGCCGCCACCGCCGAGAATCCTCCCGACACCAAGGCCAACCCGGAATTGCCGAAGGGCGCCCCGGCCCCGAGCGAGCCCCCGGGCGCCGCCGACAAGAAGAGCGGCGGCTGATCCGCTCGGCCCGGGCTTGACGCGGGCGGGGAAGCGGGGCCAGACCGGCGCCCCGATCCCCCGAAGAACCGCCGAGAGCCCGTGCCAATCCTCGTCACCCGCGCTCCGGCGAAGATCAACCTGACCCTCCACGTCCTCGGCCGCCGCGCCGGGGACGGCTACCACGAGCTCGAAAGCCTCGTGGCGTTCACGGGCGCCGGCGACACCCTGTCGCTCACGCCGGGTGCGGATCTCGACCTCACGGTGTCGGGTCCGACGGCCGGGCCCGCCGGCCCCCTCGACGACAATCTGGTGATCCGGGCCGCTCGCCACCTCGCCGCGCGCCGTCCGGGCCTGCGCCTCGGGGCGTTCCACCTCGTCAAGCGCCTGCCCGTGGCGGCGGGAATCGGGGGTGGCTCGTCCGACGCCGCCGCCGCCCTGCGGCTGCTCGGCCGGAGCAACGGCCTCGATCCGGCCGACCCCGTTCTACTGGAGGCCGCGCGGGCCACGGGCGCCGACGTGCCCGTCTGCCTCGATCCCAGGGCCCGGATGATGCGGGGCGCCGGCGAGACCCTGGGCCCTATCCTAGACATGGCCCCCCTCCCCGCCGTGCTGATCAATCCCGGCGTCCCCGTCGAGACCGCGCCGGTGTTCCGGGCGCTGGGGCTGGCGGCCGGTCAACGCCATCGCCCGGAGCCGCACCCCGCGATTCCCGACGGTGCCGATGGCGCGGCGGTGCTGTCGCTCATCCGCCCGGCGCGCAACGATCTTGAAGCGCCGGCCCGCGGCCTCGCGCCGGTCATCGACGCGACGCTCCGGGCCCTCGCGGCACAGGCCGGATGCCGGCTCGCGCGGATGTCGGGTTCGGGCGCGACGGTGTTCGGCCTGTTCGCCGATCGCCGGAGTGCGATGCTCGCAGCCCGTCACATCCGGGCGGACCATCCGGGCTGGTGGGTGAAGCCGACCCTGCTGCGGTAATCCACCACCCGCGTCGCGCAGCCCGGTTCCGGCGCGGTGAGGGACCGGGGTTCCTCCGGGCCGCCCGCGACCCCTAGTGGGCGCGGGCGATGCAGAAATCGACGACCTGGAGCAGCGCCTGCTTCATCGGGCCGTTGGGAAACAGGCCGAGGGCGTCGCGGGCCATGGCGCCGTAATGGCGCGCCCGTTCGATGGTGTCCTCGAGGGCCCGGTGCCGGCGCAGGATGGCGAGGGCCGTGGCGAGGTCGTCCTCCGACACGTCGCCGTCCTCCAGGGCCCGCTTCCAGAACGTCCGCTCCGCGTCGGTCCCGCGCCGGAACGCGAGGACGATGGGGAGCGTGATCTTGCCCTCGCGAAAATCGTCGCCGACATTCTTGCCGAGGCTGGCGCTGGTCCCGCCGTAATCGAGGACGTCGTCGATGAGCTGGAAGGCGATGCCGAGGTTCATGCCGTAGGCGCGGCAGGCGGCCTGCTCGGCCTTGGGGCGCTCGGCGATGACGGGCCCGACCTCGCAGGCGGCGGCGAACAGTTCGGCGGTCTTGGCGCGGATGACGGCGAGGTACTCGTCCTCCGTGGTCTCGGTGTTCTTCGCGGCGGAGAGCTGCATCACCTCGCCCTCGGCGATCACCGTGGCGGCGGCCGACAGGATGTCGAGGGCCTTGAGCGAGCCGACCTCGACCATCATCCGGAACGCCTGGCCGAGGAGGAAATCGCCGACCAGCACGCTGGCCTCGTTGCCCCACTTGATCCGCGCCGCCACCGTGCCGCGCCGCATGTCGCTCTCGTCCACGACGTCGTCGTGCAGGAGGGTCGCCGTGTGCATGAACTCGACGCTGGCGGCGAGCTTCACCGCCCCGTCGCCCGCGTAGGCGCACAGGTCCGCCGTGGCGAGGGTCAGGATCGGGCGCAGGCGCTTGCCGCCCGACGCGATGAGGTGGTTGGCCACTTCCGGGATCATCTGCACGGACGAACCGGTGCGCGACAGGATGGTCGCGTTGACGCGCTCCATGCCGGCGGCCACCAGGGCCACGAGGTCCGTCAGGCTCGCCTCCGGATCGGGGCGGCTCTCTTCCAAGGGTACTACGACGCCCAAAACCCCGCTGCCTCCCAACCGACGGGTCTGGTGCGGGTCCGCCGGAACCGGCCGACCCGAATGCCACAACCTCGTCTTGCGCGATCGACTTCCGTGCGGCACCCCATCGCATGGGCTCGGAGGCGCTGCAACACGCACCATGCCGCAAGAGTCGCGTCCGGGGGCGAAACCTCCGCCGCGTCGGAGGGACGATGAACGAACTCATCCGCAGCAACGACATCGTCCTGATCGGCTTCGCCGAGTCCCTCCTGACGGGTGCCGAGATCCCGGTTTTCGTCGCCGACAACCACATGAGCGGACTCGAAGGGTCCATCGGCGCCTTCGCGCGCCGGCTCCTGGTTTCGGCGGACCACGCCGCGCAGGCCCGCCGTCTGCTGACGGAGGCGGGCCTCGCCCATGAACTGCGCGACGCCTGAACCGCGTTCCGCCGATGCGTTGTTCGGCGGCCGCCTCCACCTGCGACAGCCCGAGCGCGGCGCCCACCGGGCCGGGACGGATGCGGTGCTGCTGGCGAGCCTCGTCCAGCCCGCGCCCGGAGCGACGGTCTGCGATGTCGGCGCCGCGACGGGGGCGGTGGGGCTCGCCCTGGCCCTGCGCGCGCCGACCTGCCGCGTCGTCCTCGTCGAGGGCGATCCGGCCCTCGCCGCCCTGGCCCGGAGCAACGCGAGTCTCAACGGCCTGAGCGCACGCGTCGAGGTCGTCGAGGCGGACGTCCTCGCCCGGGGTGCCGAGCGCCGGACCGCCGGCCTCGTTCCGGGCCTCGCCGACCTCGTCCTGACCAATCCGCCGTTCTTCGAGGCCGGACGCCACCGGGCCTCGCCCGTCGCCGGCAAGGCGTCCGCCCACACCTTCCCGGTCGGCGGCCTCGACGGGTGGCTGCGCACCTGCGTCGAGCTCCTGCGCCCGCGGGGGTGCCTCGGGATGATCCACCGGGCCGATGCCCTGCCCGCCTGCCTCGACGCCCTGCACGGACGCTTCGGCGCCATCGCGGTCCGCCCGGTCCAGGCGCGGGCCGGGGCGGCGGCGATCCGGGTGCTCATCACCGCCGTGAAGGGAAGCCGCGCGCCGTTCGCCCTGCTGGCGCCCGTGGTGCTCCACGAGGCGGATGGCGCGTTCACGCCGTTCGCCGCGGCCCTGAACGCCGGAACGGCCTGGATCGGGCCCGAAGACCAACCGTGACCGCGCTGGCGAAGCGGGCGCCGCGCCCCATCTAGATCGAGCGATCGCGCCGAGTCGTCGGCGCGCCGACCCTATCTTCCCTCGAGCGAGACCCGATGGCGTTCACGATCCCGGCCTCCCTGCGCGCGCTCCTCCCCGCCCGGTGGCGCAGGCGCAAGCCGCGCGTCGCCGTCGTCCGCTTGAGCGGCGCCATCGGGGCGGCCTCGCCGTTCCGGCCGGGCCTGTCCATCGCCGGCCTCGCCGGCCCCCTGGAGCAGGCCTTCGCGACGCCGCACATCGCGGCCGTGGCCCTCGTCATCAACTCCCCGGGCGGCTCGCCGGCCCAGTCGCACCTCATCCATCAGCGCATCCGGGCCCTCGCGGCGGAGAAGAAGCTGCCGGTCTACGCCTTCGTCGAGGATGTGGCGGCGTCGGGCGGCTACATGATCGCCTGCGCGGCCGATGAAATCGTCGCCGACCCGACCTCGCTCATCGGCTCCATCGGCGTCGTCTCGGCGGGATTCGGCTTCGACCGCCTCATCGAACGCCTCGGCGTCGACCGCCGGGTCCACACCCAGGGCGAAGCCAAGGCGATGCTCGACCCGTTCCGGCCGGAGAACCCCGACGACATCGTCCGCCTCAAGCAGATCCAGGCCGACGTGCAGGATCTCTTCACCACCCTCGTGCGCGGACGGCGCCCAACCCTCGATCCGAACGGCGAAAACCTGTTCACCGGCGCCGTCTGGACCGGACGTCAGGCCCTGCGCCTCGGCCTCGTCGATGGGTTGGGGGACGCGCGTTCGACCCTGCGGGCGCGCTTCGGCGACGAGGTCCAACTCGTCATGGTCGCTGAGAAGCGGGGTTCGCTCGTGGCGCGCCTGCTGCGGCGGGCGAACCCAGGGAGCACCGCAGGGCTTGCCGGTGCCGGCCTTGCCGGTGAGGCCCTGGCGGTCATCGAAGAGCGCGCCGCCTGGGCGCGCTTCGGTCTTTAGATCATCGGGCGCAGGACTTAGCGGGCACAGGACTCGCCGCCGTAGCCGGCATAGACCACCCGCACCTTGCGGGTGCAGGTCTCGGCCGCGGCGGGGGCCGGCACGGTGACGACGTCGATGGGGGTCACCACCGCCGGCATGGTGACGACGTTGGCGGGCTCCTGCGTCGCGAGAGCGTTCGAGGCGCCCATCACCAGGGGCGTGGCGGCGAGGGAAGCGGCGGCGAGGGCGGCGAAGACTGCGAAAGACGAGCGCATGGCGCGTTGATCCAAATGGTCGCCCGTCGCTCTGCGACGGCGAAGACTGCCTGATTGTCGGATAAACTTGGCAGGGAGCGTGACAGTTCCGGCCGCCCGGCGGAATTGGGGCGAAATTGCGTGCGCCCGCGCACCGGCTTCGCTTGACACCCCCGACCCGGCTCTTAAACGCTGGCCGCCCCTCCACGGACCGGATTGCCCATGTCGAGCGCCCTCCCCCTGTCGAGCGCCGTCGATCTCGCGCCCCATACCTCGTTCCAGGGCCTGATCCTGACGCTGCAGCGGTTCTGGGCGGCGCAGGGCTGCGTGATCCTGCAGCCCTACGACATGGAGGTTGGCGCCGGCACCTTCCATCCGGCTACGACCCTGCGGGCCCTCGGGCCCAAGCCCTGGAAGGCGGCCTACGTCCAGCCGTCCCGCCGCCCCAAGGATGGGCGCTACGGCGAGAACCCCAACCGGCTGCAGCATTATTATCAGTTCCAGGTGATCCTGAAGCCGAACCCGCCGAACCTTCAGGAGCTCTACCTCGCGTCGCTCGACGCCATCGGCGTCGACCTGAAGCTCCACGACATCCGCTTCGTCGAGGACGATTGGGAGAGCCCGACCCTCGGCGCCTGGGGGCTCGGCTGGGAGTGCTGGTGCGACGGCATGGAGGTGAGCCAGTTCACCTACTTCCAGCAGGTCGCCGGCGTCGAATGTTCGCCGGTGGCGGGCGAGCTCACCTACGGCCTCGAGCGGCTGGCCATGTACGTCCAGGGCGTCGAGAACGTCTACGACCTGAACTTCAACGGTGGCACGGGCGACGACAAGGTCACCTACGGCGACGTCTTCCTGCAATCGGAGCAGGAATACTCGCGCCACAACTTCGAGGCCGCCGACACCGCGATGCTGTTCCGCCAGTTCACCGACGCGGAGAAGGCGTGCCGGACCTACCTCGACGCCGGTGCGCCGGAGACCGAGTCGGGACGGCACCGGATGGCGCAGCCGGCCTACGACCAGTGCATCAAGGCGAGCCACGTCTTCAATCTGCTCGACGCGCGCGGGGTGATCTCCGTGACCGAGCGGCAGAGCTACATCCTGCGGGTGCGCGAACTCGCCAAGGCCTGCGGCGCCGCGTATCTGAAGACGGCCGGCGGCGGCGCGGCCTGATCCGAGGGCCACACTGCGACCTGGCCTCTCGACGTCGATGGCACCCCCCGCCGCGCCAGCGACACCCCGGAAAAATCATCTCGGACGCCGCCTGATCCCATGCCCGACCTGCTCCTCGAACTCCGCTCCGAAGAGATCCCGGCCCGCATGCAGCGGCGCGCGGCCGACGACCTGCGGAAGCTCGTCACCGACGCCCTGGTGGAGCGCGGCTTCCTCTACGACGGCGCCAAGGCGTTCGCGACGCCCCGCCGCCTCGCCCTCCACGTCGCCGGCCTGCCGGCCCGCGGCAAGGACGTGCGCGAGGAGCGCAAGGGCCCCCGCGTCGGCGCCCCCGAGGCGGCCGTCCAGGGCTTCCTGAAGAGCGCCGGCCTCGCCAGCCTCGATCAGGCGACCATCGTCTCCGACCCGAAGAAGGGCGAGTCCTACGTCGCCGTCATCGAAAAGCCCGGTCGCGACACGCTCGACGTCCTGGCCGAGATCCTACCCGGGATCATCCGCAGCTTCCCGTGGCCGAAATCCATGCGCTGGGGCCAGGCCTCGGCCCAACCCGGCAGCTTACGCTGGGTGCGTCCGCTCCAGTCCATCGTCGCCACCTTCGGGCCCGAGACCGAGACGCCCGACGTGGTGCCTTTCGGCGTCGACGGGATCGCGGCCGGCACCACCACCTACGGCCACCGCTTCCTCGCGCCGGACGCCATCGAGGTCCGTCGCTTCGACGATTACGTCGCCGCCCTGGAGCGCGCCAAGGTCGTCCTCGACGCCGACCGCCGCAAGGACATCATCCTGCACGACGCCCGCGACCTCGCCTTCGCGCGCGGCCTGGAGCTCGTCGAGGACGAGGGCCTGCTCGAAGAGGTCGCCGGTCTCGTCGAATGGCCCGTGGTGCTGCTCGGCACCTTCGATCCCGCCTTCCTCGACATCCCGGCCGAGGCCATCCGCGCCACCATCAAGGCCAACCAGAAATGCTTCGTCCTGCGCGAGCCCGGCGCCGAGCGCCTGGCGCCGGCCTTCATCCTGACCTCGAACCTCGTCGCCAGCGACGGCGGCCTCGCCATCACGGCGGGCAACGAGCGGGTGGTGCGGGCGCGGCTGTCGGATGCGAAGTTCTTTTGGGAGACCGACAAGGCGATCCGGTTGGAAGACCGGCTGCCGAAGCTCGATTCGATCGTATTCCATGAAAAGCTCGGGACGCAGGGCAAGCGCGTGGAGCGGATCGCTAGCCTGGCACGTCAACTTGCGCCCCTCGTCGGCGCTGATGTCGAACTGGCGGAGCGTGCCGCACGCTTGGCCAAAGCCGACCTCGTCACTGAGATGGTCGGCGAGTTTCCTGAACTTCAGGGCCTCATGGGACGGAAATACGCTGCCTTGCAAGGCGAACACGCCAGCGTCGCTGCAGCTATCGAAGACCACTACAAGCCGGTCGGTCCCTCCGACCGCGTGCCGACCGATCCCGTCGCCGTTGCCGTTGCTCTCGCCGACAAGTTGGACACGCTGGTGGGTTTCTGGGCCATCGACGAGAAGCCGACCGGCAGCAAGGACCCGTATGCGTTACGTCGGGCAGCTCTAGGCATTATCCGCCTCATAAGCGAACGCCAGCTTAAACTGCCGCTTTCTGATAAGATTGAATCGGCAGACTTCAGCCTTATGGAGAAAGGACTTAATGCTCCAGAAAAATTGGAGGGCGAATACCTTCCGGACCTCCTTGCGTTCTTCGCCGACCGCCTAAAAGTCTACCTCCGCGACAAGGGCGCCCGTCACGATCTCATCGACGCCGTCTTCGCCCTGCCGGGCCAGGACGACCTCCTGATGGTGGTCCGCCGCGTCGAAGCCCTCGGCAAATTCCTCGATACCGACGACGGCAGGAATCTGCTCGCCGGCTACAAGCGCGCGGCCAACATCCTCCGCATCGAGGAGAAGAAGGACGGGCGAACCTACGAGGCTGCGCCTGATGCGGTCCTGGCCGCCGCGGGCGAGCCCGAGGAGCGGGCCCTGTCGGAGGCGCTCGTCACCGCCCGCGCGGCGGCATCGGCCGCCGTCGAGCGGGAGGATTTCGGCGCAGCGATGCAGGCGCTCTCGACCCTGCGCGCACCCGTCGATGCCTTCTTCGAAAAGGTCACGGTGAACGCCGAAGACCGGGCGCTCCGCGAAAACCGCCTCGCCCTCCTCAACGCCCTGCGGGCGGCGACGCGGGAGGTCGCGGATTTTTCGAAGATCGAGGGCTGATACGGTTTCCGCCTGATCCGTTCGGTGACGCGGTGCCATGCGGGTCCCCTCCTCCCCTGGCGCGGGTCCCCTCTCCTGGAAGGAGAGGGACAGGGTGAGGTGTGGGACTTCTTCGGAGAGTTCGCACACCTCACCCCAACCCTCTCCTTTCAGGAGAGGGAGCCCCGGTGCGCCTCCCGCCCCCGTCCGGATGCCTGTCTCTGCATGGAATCGGCCCATTCGCAGTTCTGTGAATCCGGTAGCCCAAACAGGAGAGGGGGCCCGTCGCGGCTGCTCAATCCGAAGTGATCAACCGGAGCTGGTATGAGACGCCCGGGCGCCTCGGGAGATTTGCGCAAGACCATTGGGAAAGTCTGGAACCGTCTGGCTCGGCGTGCCGTTGGATGCCGACGTTTCAATACGGAGGTCCCCCATGCGCAATCCGCTCTTCGCCGCCGCCACCCTGGCGTTCCTCGTCGGCGCTCCGGCCCTGGCCCAGGCCGAGACCACGATCATCCGCCGCGATGCGCCGGACGTGGTCGTCGAGCGGCCCGCGAGCGAGCGCAAGACCGTCGAGACCCGTGAGACCGCCGATGGTTGCGCCACCAAGACGGTGACGAGGGAAAACGACGTCGGCGACCGCAAGACGGTCACGAAGGAAGTCTGCGATTGATCTGTTTGCCACGGCGCAATGCCGGGGCATGACGAGTCCACGACGCCCGTCCCGGCTTTCGCCGGGGCGGGTTTTTTTACGCCTACGCCAGCGCCTTGACGTAGCGCCACGCCTCCATGCCATCCTCGTAATAGTCCGCGATCACGGCAAAGCGCGTGTAGCCCCGGCGCTCGTAGAGGCGGATGCCGGCGCCGTTGTCGGCGCGGACTTCGAGGCGAAGGTGCGTGCAGCCATGGGTCCGCGCATCCGCCTCCGCCGCGTCGAGGACGAGGCCGCCGAGCCCGAGGCCGGCGCGGGCGGGCGAGACGGCTATGGAAGAGAGGCGCGCATTGCGGCTGCCCTTGCGGCGCTCCAGGGTGGCGGCGCCCACCAGAACCTCGCGCCCGTCGCCGTCGTCGGTGAGCGCCACCAGCACCGTCATGCTGGCCGAGCGGATGGCGTGGCGGATCGCCCTGCGTTCTGCCCGGTCGATGGAGAACGCGGCGTGCTCCAGGGCGACGAGGGCGTCGAGATCCTCGATCCGCGCCGGGCGGATGGCGATGGCGGGTGCGGCGGCGGGCTGCTGCAAGGCCGCGCTCACGCGGCGGTCCAGGGATAGACCCAGGTTTCCGAGAGCGCCCGCCCGCCGGCCCGCAGGAAGGCGCGCAGGTCCGTCGTCTGTCCGGGCGCGGAGACCGTGACGTCGATGGCCGCGCGCAGGCCGCCCGTATGGGGGTTGGCGACGAGGGACGTCGCCGTGACCCGGGCGTCCGAGGCGCTGGCGACGATTTCGACCCTGGCCGGGTCGGCGCGGTAATAGGCCAGATCGCCGCCGGCGAAATCCACGAGGAAGCGGCGGCTGAAGGCGCCCTTCGCCTCGTCGGCCTTGGCGGTGCCGCTCGCCAGCGCCGCAGCCCCGAAGGTGTTCACCACGCGGGCACCGGGATGGAGGGCGCCGCCGCCGACGCTGCGGACCCGGTAGGACAGGTGCACCGCCTCGCCGGCCGGGTAGGGCTGGCGCGGGCGCCAGCAGGCGACGACGTTGTCGTTGGTCTCCGTGTCGGTGGGCAGTTCCATCAGCGTCACGGCCCCCTCCCCCCAAGCGCCGTCGGGCTCGACGAAGTAGCCGGGCCGGCGCTGGTACGAGGCTTCGAGGTCCTGATAGGACTCGAAGCTGCGGTCGCGCTGAAGCAGGCCGAACCCCTTCGGGTCGGTGTCGGCGAAGCGGGAGATGCGCCGGCCCTTGGGGTTGTCGAGGGGACGCCACAGCCATTCGCCGCTGCCGGCCGCGATCTGGAGTCCGTCCGAATCGTGGAGTTCGGGCCGGTAATCGTCGGAATGGCGCCGGTCGTTCTCGCCGATGAAGAACATCGACGTCAGGGGCGCGAGGCCGAGGGTCGTGAGCTCCGTGCGCGGATGCAGGGTGGCCTGCACCGCCACCGAGGTCTCGTCGCCGGGGTGCACCGTGAAGCGGAAGGCCCCGGCGAGACCGGGGCTGTCGAGGAGCGCGTCGACGACCAGGGCATCGGCGTTCGCCTCCGGCATGGTCACCCAGAACTCGCGGAACACCGGAAATTCCTCCGGTCCGCCCTGCCCCTCGACATTCACCGCCAGCCCGCGCGCCGACAGGCCGTAGAGTTCGTCGCGTCCGAGGAAGCGGTAGTAGCTCGCCCCGAGGAAGACGATGAGTTCGTCGAGGAGGCTCGGGCTGTTGAGGAAGGCATGGATGCGGATGCCGGCAAATCCGAGATCCACCGGCAGGGGCTTGTCGACCTTGGTCCGGCCCATGTCGAACAGGCTCGCCTGATAGGCGATGGGCGTCGCGACCCCGCCGCGCACGAGGTTCACGGTCACCGGCCGGTCGTAGAGGAAGCCGAGGTGGAACAGCTGCAGCCGGAACGGGCTGCCCTCGGCGCCGAGGAAGGCTTTCTCGGGCTTGAACCGGATGTCCCGCCAGGCATCGTAGTCGAGCTTGGCGATGGGGGCCGGCAGGCTCGGCGCCTTCGCGGCGTAGGGGACCTTCGCCAGGGTCTCGGCCCGCCGCTCGACATCGGCGAAGGCGAAGGGTTTCGGACGCCCCTCCTGTCCCGCGGCGGAGCCGGCGAGCAGGCTGGTGAGGGCGAGGCCCGTGACGACGGCGCGGCGGTTCGGTTCTGTCATGATCCTGCGCCCTGGTGGAAACCGTCGATCGGCGAATCGCCCGCTTGATGGCGCGTCCGTCCGGGCTTGGAAAGGGGCCGCGCGTGCCGGCGCGGTGTTTGTGCAACAATCCCCCCGGTGCGGCATCGCGGAGCGGGGAAAATCCGCGTTTTTCCTTGTGGCGGGAAGGCCCTGGGCGTATAGCGCCCTTGCCCAATTTCGCACGTGCCTGTGGCCGCGTGTCGGTTGGTGGGCATCCGGCCAACTGCCGGACAGCCGCCAGGGGTCTTAAAGGATCGATGGTCGACAGGGTGGATTCCCTCCGGCCGGCATCCAGGTGGCAACACCGGACCCCGACAACAACCGGCAGCCGGAGGCGAAACCGGCGAACCCCGCTCTCCACGGGGGACGCAGCTTAAAGCAACGACGAACGGGCTTTTTTGGTCTCGTCGGCCCTCCAAAGGCCGGCACCGAAGAGGCTTGTTTCTCTTTGCCCGGCGTGCGGTGGGGATCCCCCTTCCAATCCAAGGCAGCTTCCGGGTGCACTCCGCGCCCACAACGCCTTCGCGTGTCTCCAAAGCACGCGGTGCGTCGTGGCGCAGCGCCCCCAGACGCCGGACGGCTCACGTCGTCCTGACATTCGACAGCGCGCCCCAAGACGGGCGCTCGCGAACCTGTGGGTTGGAAACAGCATGACCGATCGCATCCGCGACTTCCTGCGCGCGCGCCGTGACATGGGCCAGGACGAAGGCCCCGTGATGGTCCTCGACCTCGATGTGGTGCGCGACAACTACACGGCTTTCGCCCGCGCACTTCCGGATACGCGGGTGTTCTACGCCGTGAAGGCGAACCCGGCGCCGGAAGTCCTGCGGCTGCTCGCCGAGATGGGCTCGTGCTTCGACACGGCCTCCGTGGTGGAAGTCGAGATGGCCCTCGCCGCCGGCGCCACCGCCGACCGCATTTCCTTCGGCAACACCATCAAGAAGGAGCGCTGCATCGGCCGCGCCCTCAAGCTCGGCGTGCGCCTGTTCGCCGTCGATTGCGCGGCCGAGGTCGAGAAGATCGCGCGGGCCGCCGACGCCGCCGGGATCGAGGCGGCCGAGGTGCAGGTGTTCTGCCGCATCCTCTGCGACGGCGCCGGCGCCGAATGGCCGCTCTCGCGAAAATTCGGGTGCGTGCCCGAGATGGCCGTCGACGTGCTGGAGCATGCCTGCCGCCAGGGCCTGCACGCCTACGGCGTGTCGTTCCACGTCGGCTCGCAGCAGGGCAACACCGAAGCCTGGGACGGCGCGCTGGCCTCGGCGTCCACCATCTTCCGCGACTGCGCCGACCGGGGCATCGCCCTCTCCATGGTCAACCTCGGCGGCGGCTTCCCCACCCGGTACCTCAAGGCGGTGCCCGGCGTGGAATCCTACGGCGACGCGATCTTCCGCGCGCTGACCAAGCATTTCGGCAACCACCTGCCCGAGACCATCATCGAGCCGGGCCGCGGCATGGTCGGCAATGCCGGGATGATCGAGGCCGAAGTCGTGCTCGTCTCGAAGAAGTCGGAGGCCGAGGACGAGATCCGCTGGGTCTACCTCGACATCGGCAAGTTCGGGGGGCTCGCCGAGACCATGGACGAGTCGATTCGCTACGCCATCCGCACGGATCACGACGGGGATCGCACGAGCCCGTGCGTGCTGGCCGGTCCGACCTGCGATTCGGCCGACGTGCTCTACGAGAAGGTGCCGTATCCCCTGCCCGTCTCCCTCTCCATCGGCGACAAGGTGCTGATCGAGGGCGCGGGCGCCTACACCACCACCTACGCGGCGGTGGCGTTCAACGGTTTCCCGCCCCTTCAGCAATTCGTCATCTAGTTCGGCTTACGAGCATCCCCGCAGGACCGGACACCGGTCCTGCCAGCAGATCCATCCCGGACCGAGGGCCAGCGCCCGACGCGAGGATCGTTCGTCCCCCGCCCAAGCTTCGGGAAAGGGTGTGGCCTTGGTTGAGATCCGTCACGAACGTCCGGGCGATATCGTCGCCCGCGAGCATCTGCTCGACCTGTGCTTCGGCGAGGGCCGACGCCTGAAGACGTCCGAGCGCCTGCGCGAGGGGCGGCTTCCCGCCGAAGGCTTGGCCTTCACGGCGGAGCAGCGCGGCCGCGTCGTCGGGACCGTCCGGCTCTGGCACGTCGAGGCGGGCTCGCGCCGTCACGCTCTCCTGCTCGGACCCCTGGCCGTCGATCCGGAGTGCCAGGGCCTCGGCCTCGGCGCCGTCCTGATGCGCCACGCCCTGGCCCGGGCCGGCGCCCTCGGTCACGGCGGCGTGCTGCTGGTTGGCGACGCGCCGTACTATGCGCGGTTCGGCTTCACGCGAGATCTGGTGGCCGGATTGTCCATGCCGGGTCCGTTCGAGCGTGAGCGCTTCCTCGGCCTCGAGCTCCAGGCGGGCACCCTCGACGGCGCGCGCGGCATCGTGCGGGCCACGGGGGCGTGGGACGAGGCGGACAGGCCGCTCGCGGCCTTCGGCGACGCCGGTGCGGCGTCGCGACGACGGGTAGCCTGACGGACTCGGTGGTCGCCTCAGCGATTGGGGTTGGTCTGACCGGCGAGATCGCAGCGGCGGCGGAAGGCGGCGTCCGTGTGGCGATTCAGGGCCCGCAGCATCGCGGCGGCGAGGGTGATGATGCCGGGATCGCGGTCGATAGGCTCTTCGGTCTGGGCAGGCCGGTTGGTGGCGAAGATGGCGAGCATGGGCTTCAGGTCCTAGGCGTCGATGGGTGGCGCGTCCTCCGGCTTTGTTGCAGTGCAATATCGACCTCGCCCGGCGGCCCCGCAATCCCGTTGGCTGGGATGCAAACCTGCTCTGAGGGCATGGGCGCGTTCATGCTCCCTTAGCGTCCGGCCCTGCGGTGGCACCCCGGCGGTTGACCCGCCGGACGCCAGCCGTCACTGGAGCCCGTCGCGTGCGCGTCATCTTGGCCGGCTAGGTGCGTCGGCCGCACGCGCGCACGGCGCGACGTCCGACCCGTTGTTAGGAGTGCCTGTCCCATGACCGAAGCCGCCACCGCCTGGCCCGTCCACGGCCGCATCACCGGCCCCATCGTGATGATCGGCTTCGGCTCCATCGGACGCGGCACCCTGCCGCTGATCGAGCGCCACTTCGCGTACGACAAGAGCCGCTTCACCGTGGTCGAGCCCTCCGACGCTCACAAGGCCCTGGCCGACCAGCACGGCCTGCGCTTCGAGCAGGTGGCGCTGACCCGGGAGAACTATCGCGAGATCCTGACCCCCCTCCTCACCGAGGGCGGCGGTCAGGGCTTCTGCGTCAACGTCTCCGTCGACACCTCGTCGCGTGCCATCATGGAACTGTGCCGCGAACTCGGCGCCTTCTACATCGACACCGTCGCCGAGCCGTGGCCGGGCTTCTACTTCGACAAGTCGAAGAGCCAGGGCGACCGCACCAACTACGCCCTGCGGCAGGACATTCTGGATGCCCGCACCGCCAGCCCCGGCGGCACCACGGCCGTGTCGTGCTGCGGTGCCAATCCCGGCATGGTGTCGTGGTTCGTCAAGCAGGCGCTCCTCAACGTCGCCAACGACATCGGCCTCGCCGCGGCCGAGCCGACGGACCGCGCCGGCTGGGCCAAGCTCATGCGCGAAGTCGGCGTCAAGGGCATCCACATCGCCGAGCGCGACACCCAGCGCGCCAAGAACCCGAAGCCCCGGGGTGTGTTCGTCAACACCTGGTCGGTGGAGGGCTTCGTCTCCGAGGGCAACCAGCCGGCCGAGCTCGGCTGGGGCACCCACGAGACCTGGCGTCCCGACAATGCCCGCGATCAGGAAAAGGGGTCGCGCTGCGCCATCTACCTGCTGCAGCCCGGCGCCGACACCCGCGTGCGCTCGTGGACGCCGACGGCCCAGGCGCAGTTCGGCTTCCTCGTGACCCACAACGAGGCGGTGTAGATCTCGGATTACTACACCGTGCTGGAGGGCGACCGCGCCGCCTACCGTCCGACCTGTCACTACGCCTATCACCCGGCCGACGATGCCGTGCTGTCGCTCCACGAGATGTTCGGCAAGGCGGCCGTGGTGCAGGAGACGCACCACATCCTCGACGAGACCGAGATCGTCGACGGCATCGACGAGCTCGGCGTGCTCCTCTACGGCCACGAGAAGAACGCCTACTGGTTCGGCTCGCAGCTCTCCATCGAGGAGACCCGCCGCATCGCCCCCTACCAGAACGCCACCGGCCTTCAGGTGACCTCGGCCGTCCTCGCCGGCATGGTCTGGGCCCTGGAGAACCCGCAGGCCGGCATCGTCGAGGCCGACGAGATGGATTTCCGCCGCTGCCTCGAAGTGCAGATGCCGTATCTTGGGCCCGTCGTCGGCGTCTACACCGACTGGACCCCGCTGACCGGCCGTCCGGGCCTGTTCCCGGAGAACATCGACGAGACCGATCCCTGGCAGTTCCGCAACGTGCTGGTCCAGGGCTGATCATTGGGCGACCGACGCCGCCCGCGATTGCGGGCGGCGTTCGCGGTGGTACCCTGCAACCGCCCCCCCCGGAGGTCGGACGATGGTGCCTGCGGCCCGCTGCGAAACCCGAATGCGCTACGAAGAATTCCGGGCCTGGGTTGAGCATCGGCCGGGTGACGAGCGCTGGGAACTGATCGACGGCACACCGGTCGTTCAGTCGCTGCAGACGAGCCGACATCAGCGCATCGTCGCCAACATCTGTTGCAGACTCGACGCGTTGGGCGAACGGCGTGACTGCCATGCCCTCCCGGGCCTCGGCGTGCTCAGCGCGGCCATGGACGACTACGCACCGATCCCCGACGTCGTCGTGATCTGCGGCCCCCTCGGGCCGGACGGCTACACGAGCGACCCGGTGCTTCTCGCCGAAGTGCTCTCCCCGTCGACCCAGCAGACCGACCTCGGCGCGAAGACGATGTTCTACCGCACGGTGCCGAGCCTGCGCGTCTTCCTCATGGTCCATCAGGAGACGACGCGGGTCGAAGTCTGGCGCCGCGGCGACGCGGGATGGAGCATGCGCGGGGTCGGGCCCGACGACACCGTCGACCTGCCCGAACTCGACGGAACCCTCGCCGTCTCCGAGATCTACGCGCGCGCCGGGATCGTTTGAATCGGGCGCGCGCCGCCGTTGCGGGCGCGCGCCAGGATGCTACCATCGGGGGGTCGATCGGGAGAGACCGCCATGGCCGTCGCGGCACGACGCGAGACCCGCATGTGTGTGGCCGAGTATCGCGTCTGGGTCGAGGACCGGCCCGACAGCGAACGCTGGGAACTCATCGACGGCGAGCCCCTGCTCATGTCGCCGCCGCGCGAGCGGCATCAGGCGATCGTGGCGAATTTCATCGTGAGCCTGGCGGGACTCGCGCAGGAGAAGGGTTGCCGCGCCCTGCCCGGCCTCGCCGTCCTCAGCGCCGCCATGGACGATTTCGCGCCGATCCCCGACATCATCGTGCGCTGCGGTCCCCTGCTGCCGGACGGGTACTCGTCCGACCCCATCCTCGTCGCCGAGGTGCTCTCGCCCACCACCATGAGTCTCGACCGCGGCCGCAAGACCGACTTCTACCGCACCGTTTCGAGCCTCCACCGCTTCCTCCTCGTCTCGCAGGACGAGGCGCGGATCGAGGTGTGGCGCCGTGCGGCGGAGGGGTGGGCCATCGACATCCTGTACGGTGACGGGATCCTCGATCTGCCGGAGCTCGGCGGATCGGTTGCGGTCCGGGACCTCTACACCGACATCGTCTTCTAGAATCGCCCGCCGTCCGGCGCGCCCATCCAAGGTTTCGCCCTTGCCTCATTTCGAAGATTTCTACGCCGACAAGCTCCGCGGCTCCCTCGGCGTCACCGACGCCGAATCCGTGCTCGACCTGCGCGGCACCAACCGCCCGACGGCGGAGGCCTCCCTCGCCGACATGCTGGAGCGCAGCCGCTTCGGGAAGGGCAAGACCGTGGCCATCCGCCTCGATCCGCCGCCCGAGGGCGGGGGCGAGACCCTGTTCCAGCCCACCGGCCGCCTGCTCCTCGACGCCAAGCGCAAGGGGCTGGTCGAACGCCTCCAGACCCTGCCGGCCGGCGACGGTCTCGGATTCTACGTGGCACTCACCGGCAAGGCCGCGCGTTCGGTGGAGTGATCTCCTCCGGACGTCAGGCAAATCCGTGCATCTCCTCGGCCGAAACGTCATCGAACGCCTTGCCCGCTTCGGCTACGGGGCGCGCGGAATCGTCTACTGCATCGTCGGCGGCCTCGCGCTCCTGGCCGCCCTCGGGCGCGGCGGCCGGGCCGACGACAGCGAGAGCGCGATCCGCTGGGTTCTCGCCGGACCGTTCGGGGCCGTCCTCGTCGGGCTCATCGCGGTGGGCCTCCTGGGCTTCGCCCTCTGGCGCTTCGTCGAGGGCCTGACCGACGCCGACCGGCGCGGCACCTCGGCGAAGGGCCTCGTGGTCCGGGTCGCCCATGTCGGCAGCGCAGTCATCTACACGGGTCTCGCCATCACCGCCGGCAGCCTCGCCCTCGGTCTCGGCCGTCGCTCGGGGGGCGGCGATGGGATGCAGGATTGGACCGCCTGGCTTCTTTCCAAGCCCTTCGGCCTGTGGCTCGTCGGTCTCATCGGCGTCGGGGTGATGGGCGGGGGCGTCGCCTTCCTGGTCAAGGCGGCCACCGGCAAGGTCACGGACCGGTTGAAGCTCGCCGGGAGCCAATGCTGGTGGGCCAAGCCCGTGGGCCAGTTCGGTTATGCCGCCCGGGGCATCGCCTTCCTCATCATCGGCGGTTTCTTCATCGCGGCGGCCTGGTATCAGGCCTCGTCGGAGGTGAAGGGCCTCGCCGGGGCCTTCGCCGCCCTGCGGGCGCAGCCCTACGGCTGGGTTCTGCTCGCCATCGTGGCTGCCGGCCATTTCGCCTTCGGCGCCTTCGGGCTGATCCAGGCGCGGTTCCGCCACATCGACGCGCCCGACATCGACGAGACCGACGATGCGGTTCTGAGGGCGATCCGCCCCAACCCCTGAGGCCGATGCGTTGACAGATCCGGGATCGGCGCCGATACCCCGCTTCGGCCCGGAACCCATGCAGAAGCGCACCTACAAGAACGCGGTGATGGTGGTCCACGATTGCGTGGCGACCGCCCTGGCCGTGATCCTCACCTTCGTCTTCCGCTTCAACGGCGATCCCCTCGCCGAGCGGCTGCACGCGCTTCCCCTGCTGCTGCCGCCCTTCGTGCTGTTCGCGGCCCTCGTCTACGCGCGGTTCTGGCTCTACCGGACCAAGTGGCGCTTCGCCTCCCTGCCGGACCTCGCCGGAATCGTGCGGGCGGCGAGCGTCCTCGCCCTGACGCTGCTGGTGCTGGACTACGTCCTCGTCTCATCGACGATGTACGGCTTCTACTTCTTCGGCAAGATCGCCATCGGCCTGTACTGGGTGCTGCAGATCTTCCTGCTCGGCGGCCCGCGCCTCGCCTTCCGCTACCTCAAGTACACCCGCTCGCGGCAGAGCCAGGCCCGCGCGGCGACGACCCCGACCCTGCTGCTCGGGCGCGGCAGCGAGATCGAGATCCTGGTGCGGGCCATCGAATCCGGCTCCGTGCGGCGCCTGGCCCCCAAGGGCATCCTGTCGCCGCGCGAGGACGAGACCGGCCAGACCATGCGCGGCGTCCCCGTCCTCGGCTCGTTCGCCGATCTCGAACGGGTGGTGGCCGATCTCGCCCGCGACGGGACGCCCGTGCGCCGCCTCGTTGCCGTGCCGAGCGCGCTCGCGCCCGAGGCCGAGCCCGACGACCTCATCGCCCGTGCCCGCCGCCTCGGCCTGCCCCTGTCGCGGGTGACGAGTCTCGGCGAGAACATGCGCGACGCCGGCCTCGCGCCCCTGGAGATCGAGGACCTGCTACTGCGCCCCACCGTCGCCATCGACCGGCCGCGCCTGGAGCGCCTGCTCACCGGCGCGCGTGTGATCGTGACCGGCGGCGGCGGCTCCATCGGTTCGGAGATCTGCGCCCGGGCCGTGGCGTTCGGCGCGGCGGCGATCCTAGTGGTCGAGAGTTCGGAGCCGGCGCTGCATGGCATCCTGAGCCAACCGGATCTCGCCGAGGCCGACGTCGCCGGCGTCCTCGCCGACATCCGCGACCGCGACCGGCTCCTGGCGGTCTTCGCTGAATTCCGGCCGGACTACGTCTTCCACGCCGCCGCCCTCAAGCAGGTGCCCTACCTCGAACGCGACTGGACCGAGGGCATCAAGACCAACGTCTTCGGCTCCATCAACGTCGCCGATGCGACGTTGGCCGTGGGGGCACGGGCGCTGGTGATGATCTCCACCGACAAGGCCATCGAGCCGGTGTCGCAGCTCGGCGCCACCAAGCGCTTCGCCGAGATGGTGGCCCAGGCCTACGATGCCGCTCAGGGCTGCGCGGCGGACGCGGTTCCGACCCGGCTCATCGCCGTGCGCTTCGGCAACGTGCTCGGCTCCGTCGGCTCCGTCGTGCCGGTGTTCAAGGCGCAGATCGCCCGGGGCGGCCCGGTCACCGTCACGGACCCCGAGATGGTGCGCTACTTCATGACCGTGCGGGAAGCAGCCGACCTTGTGCTCACCGCCGCTTCGCACGCCGACCGGGAGGCCCGCGCCGCCACCTGTGCGGGCGGCGTCGATCAGCGCGCCGCCGTCTACGTGCTCAAGATGGGCCAGCCGGTGCGGATCGGCGACCTCGCCGAGCGGATGATCCGCCTCGCCGGCTTCGAGCCCGGCATCGATATCGACATCGTCCACACGGGCTCGCGCCCCGGCGAGCGCCTCAACGAGATCCTGTTCGCCCGCGAGGAGCCCCGCGTCGCCCTCGACGGAATCGACGGCGTCATGGCGGCGCGCCCGGTCTTCGCCGACCGCACCGTGCTCGACGGCTGGATCGCGCGCCTGCGGGCGGCGGTCGCGGGCCAGGACCGGGCGGCGGCGGAGGCGGTGTTCGAAGAGGCGATCCCCGATTTCCGCAATCGGCCGAAGACGACGCCGCCATTGCCGGCGACGGAACCGGACCAGCCGTTTCCTGTTGGTCCCTCACCCAAATCACGGGAACCAACGGCAGCGTTTCGTCATTGAGGCGCTGATCCGAATGGTAGATGCCGTACCGGATTTCATCGGCGCGGTCGGACGATCCGAGGAGAAGATCTTGCAGAGTGTTTCGAAGCTCCTGGCAGGCAGCGTGTTCGCGATGGCCCTCGGCCTCACCGCCGCGCCCGCCTTCGCCCAGGGTATCTCCATCGGACCGGGCGGCGTCCAGGTCGATCCGGGCTACCGGCGCGGCTACGACGATCGCGGTCCGCCGCGCAGCGAGCTCAGCCGCGGCGAAGCCAGCCGCATCGCCCGCCGCGAGGGCCTCGTCGACGTCGACGGCGTCGATCGCCGTGGCCCCCGGATGATCGTGCGCGGGTCCGACCGCCGGGGCGACGACATGACCGTCGTCCTCGACAGCCGCTCCGGCGACGTCATCGACGTGCGCCGCTGAGCCGCCTCCCCGTTTCGTCTCCCGAGGGTCCGGCGCGATGCGCCGGACCCTTTTCCATGCGGTCTCGGTCTCATGCGGTCTCGGCGCGGGCGAAGCGCGCGAGTCCGTCCCGCGTCGGGTGTGACGGCGTCCAGCCCAGGGCCGACAGGCCGTCGGTCCGGACGACGAGGTTCGTCGAGAGCCGGGCGTAGGCCTCGTCCCGTCCCGCGAGCCGGCAGGCCAGGCCGATCAGGCCCGTGGGCACGGCGACGAGCTTCGGTGCGCGGTCGAGCCCGAGGCGCAGGGCGCCGATCATCTCCGGCAGGCTCAAGGGGTCGGGCTCGGCGACGACGAGGGCCCGGCCGATGGGGGCTGGCGCGGCGAGCGCCGTGGCGACGGCCGCCGCGAGGTTGTCCACCGACACGAGGGAGCGCCGCGCCGTGAAGCCCGCAAGGGGCAACGGATAGGGCGTGCGGGCGAGGCGCAGCAGCGCGGCCATGTTGCCCTTCACCCCGGCGCCGTAGACAAGGACCGGTCGCAGGGCGACCCAGTCGAGGCCGATCTCGGCGAGCGCCGCTTCCGCGGCCAGTTTCGAGCGGCCGTAGGCGTCCGTGGGCACGGGCGCGTCGGTCTCGGACAGGGTGCCGGCGGCACCAGGGCCGGACTGGGCCCGGATCGAGGACAGGAACACGAAGCGGCGCACCCGCGCCCGGGCGGCGCATTCGGCCAGTCGCCGCGTGGCTTCGATGTTGGACGTGCGAAAGTCGTCCTCGGGCGTGCCCGACATGGCATGCGCCAGCCCGGCCGAATGCACGATGGCGTCGACGCCGGCAAGCGCCGCCGCCATGTTCATGGGGCGGCTGAGATCGCCCACCACGGCGCCGCTCGCGCCCTCCGGCACGGCGACGGGCCGGCGCAACAGGACGCGCACCCGGTAGCCCCGGGCCGACAGGGCGCGGAGGAGGTGGCGGCCGATGAAGCCCGTGGCCCCCGTCAACGCGATGAGCTGTCCGCCCAAGGTCCCCTCCTGCCTCAACCGATGGTCCGGCGCCGCGCGAAGGCGTGCAGGACGCTTGCCACCAGGGCGATCCCCGCCCCGCAGGCCAGGACGGTGACGGGCCAGGACGGCCAAAGCAAGGTCGCACCGGCGAGCCCCGCCAGGGCGAGGTTGAGGATGAAGACCCGGCCCACGACGGCGATCACCGGGAACCCGTTGTCGGTGGCGCGCTGGTACCAGTGCGAGCGATGGGCCTGCCAGACCGGCTCGCGCCGCAGGAGCCGGCGCCCCAGGGTCAGGGTCGCGTCGGCGAGGTAGTACAGGGGCAGCAGGATCGCGGCGGCGAGCCCACCCGCGACGGCGAGGCGATAGAGCAGCCATGCCCCGAGCAGGCCGAGGGGCAGGGAGCCGACATCGCCGAGGAACAGCCGCGCCACGGGCCGGTTGAACGGCGCGAAGCCGAGGAGCCCCCCGAGGAGCGCGGCGGCGACCAGGGTCGGCAGGAACGGCAGCCCCCCCGAAGCGCCGAGGAGCAGCAGGGCGGCGGTGAGGGGCACGAACGCGGCGACGGTCATCCAGTCGAGCCCGTCCATGAAGTTGACGAGGTTGACGAACCAGATCCCGGCGAGGATCGCCACGGCGCGCTCCACCGGCACCGGCACGCCCGGCATCAGGCGCCCGCCCACCGCCATCACCAGCCCGGCGACGACGACGGCCTGCACGCCGAGGCGGAGCGAAGCCGGCAGCGGGCGGATGTCATCGACGGCGCCGAGGATCGCTAGCGCCAGGGTCGCATGGGCGAGGATGAGGGCCTCGAGGGCGTCGAGCCCGGCCCCGCGCAGGGCCAGCACCGCGCCGACGCTGCACAGCACCGCCAGCACGATGGCGATGCCGCCGCCCTGCGGCGTCGGCACCGTGTGGCTGGAGCGGGCATTGGGGCGGGCCAGGGCGTAGCGCTGGAGCAGCGGACGCAGGGCGAGGATCAGCCCCGCGCTTAACCCCGCGGCGAGGGGGACGGCGGCGAGGGGCGCGAGGACCATGGCGTGTTGATACCGAATACGCTTGTTCGCTTTGGATCGTGCGGTCGCGACGGGCTCCCTCTCCTGGAAGGAGAGGGTTGGGGTGAGGTGTGTGGATTCTCCGGAAAGGTCGCACACCTCACCCAGTCCCTCTCCTTTCAGGAGAGGGGACCCGAGCAGCCCGCGAGATCAGCCGAGGCAACGGTGCCCGATCGAACGAGTGGGTTTCGCTTGCCGTAGCGCCCAGTCCTTTTAGCCCCGTCAGAACACCTTCTCGGCATCCTTGCGTTGGCTCACCCCATCGGCCTTGTCGGCGGCCTGCTTGTCCAGGGCCCGGTTCACCACCTTGGCGAGGCCAACCATGATGGTGTCGAGGATGTAGTCCTTCGGGGTGTAGACCGCGGTGACGCCCATGTTCTTGAGCACCAGCTCGTCGTCGGGCGAGATGATGCCGCCGACCACCACGGGGATGTCGTCGAGGCCGGCTTCGCGCATCTTCGCCTTCACGTCGCGCACGAGCGGCACGTGGCTGCCCGACAGGATCGACAGGCCGACCACGTGGGCGCCGGTCTCCTTCGCCTTGGCGACGATCTCGGCCGGGGTCTGGCGGATGCCGTCATAGGTCACGTCGAAGCCGACGTCGCGGGCCCGGAGCGCGATCTGCTCGGCGCCGTTGGAATGGCCGTCGAGGCCGGGCTTGCCGACCACGAGCTTCGGGGTCTCGCCGAGACGCTCGCCGAGATCCGCGATGAGGAGCTTGGCTTCCTCGGCCGCCCCCGACGACACCGTCTCCAGGGTGACGCCCGTGGGCGCGCGGTACTCGCCGAACACCTCGCGCAGGCGCGTGCCCCACTCGCCCGTGGTGACGCCGGCCTTGGCGGCGGCGATGGACACCGGCATGATGTTGGCGCCGGAGCGCGCCGCCGCTTCCAGATCGGCCAGGGCCGCCTCGACGGCCTTGCCGTCCCTTTGCGAGCGCCAGGCGCGGATGCGCTGCTCGGCCTCCATCTCCACGGTCTCGGACACGGTGAAGATCGCGCCCTCCCCGGCGGTCAGGGGCGAAGGCTCGCCGGCCTGGAACTTGTTGACGCCGACCACGACCTGATCGCCGGCCTCGATGGCCGAGATGCGCTTGGCGTTGGATTCGACGAGCGCGCGCTTGAGGGCGCCCGTCTCGACGGCGGCCACGGCGCCGCCGATGCCGCCGATCTCTTCCAGGGCCTTGCGGGTCTCGGCCTTGAGGGATTCGACCTTGGCGTCGATGACCGTCGAGCCGTCGAAGATGTCGTCGTATTCGAGCAGATCGGTCTCGAAGGCCAGGATCTGCTGCATCCGCATGGACCATTGCTGGTCCCACGGGCGCGGCAGGCCGAGCGCCTCGTTCCAGGCCGGCAGCTGCACGGCCCGCGCCCGGGCGCGCTTCGACAGGGTCACCGCCAGCATCTCGATGAGGATGCGATGGACGTTGTTCTCCGGCTGCTGCTCGGTCAGGCCGAGGGAGTTCACCTGCACGCCATAGCGAAAAATGCGCTTCTTCGGGTCGGTGATGCCGTAGCGCTCCTGGGCGATCTCGTCCCAGAGCTCCGAGAACGCCCGCATCTTGCAGATCTCGGTGACGAACCGCATGCCGGCATTCACGAAGAACGAGATGCGGCTGAACACGTCGGCGAAGCTGGCCTCGTCGAAATCGGGGTCGTCCCGCACGGTGTCGAGGACCGCGATGGCGATGGCCAGGGCGTAGGACAGCTCCTGCACCGGCGTCGCCCCGGCCTCCTGCAAGTGGTAGGAGCACACGTTCATGGGGTTCCACTTCGGCACCGCCTTGGTGGTGAACAGGATCACGTCCTTGGTCAGCCGCAGGGACGGCGCCGGCGGGAACACGTAGGTGCCGCGCGACAGGTACTCCTTGATGATGTCGTTCTGCGTCGTGCCCTGGAGCCCGGAGAACGGCGCGCCCTGTTCCTCGGCCACGGCGAGGTAGAGCGACAGCAGCCACGGCGCCGTGGCGTTGATGGTCATCGAGGTGTTCATCTGCTGCAGCGGAATCTGGTCGAACAGGGTCCGCATGTCGCCGAGATGCGCGATGGAGACGCCGACCTTGCCGACCTCGCCGCGGGCCAGTTCGTGGTCGGGGTCGTAGCCCGTCTGCGTCGGCAGATCGAAGGCCACGGATAGGCCGGTCTGGCCCTTGGCGAGGTTGCCCCGGTAGAGCTCGTTCGACTCCTTGGCATTGGAATGCCCGGCATAGGTCCGGATGATCCAGGGCTTGTCGCGCTTGACCTCGGCGACGGTCGCGTTCGCGCTCATTCCACTCGACTCCGTTCCATTGTGTATCGCGCTTGGCCGCGCGTCTTGCGCGGCACCCTAACCAAGCGAGGCGCGCGCGTCATCTGGCCGAAGGTTCGGCGGGCGGGTGTCGACGTGCAAACCCTTGGAAAAATTCTAGATGCGCGGCGCAAGCGAATTGAACGGCGGATCGCCGAAAGCAGCCGCCGCGCTGGACCTAAGCACCTGAGATACCGGCGAGATACGCGTTCGGATCGCGTAGAAGAGCGTCGATGAATATTGAATACGAATACTGACCGCGGCGCGATCGGCGATTCGCCCACAAGCGCGGCGCCATCATGGCCTTTGTGGGGCCTTGGAGCGGTCCGGGTTCGCCGATATAGGGTCGCTCAGAACAAGATAAGGGAGAGCCAGGATGGCCGCGAGCGCTGCGTCGAGCACCACTGAAATCAAGGACTTGTACGAGATGGGCGAGGTTCCGCCCCTCGGTCACGTGCCGGCGAAGATGTACGCCTGGGCGATCCGTCGCGAGCGCCACGGACCGCCGGAGCAGTCGCACCTGCTCGAGGTGCTGCCGGTGTGGGACATCGGCGACGACGAAGTGCTCGTCTACGTCATGGCCGCCGGCGTCAACTACAACGGCGTCTGGGCCGGCCTCGGCGAGCCGATCTCGCCCTTCGACGTGCACAAGGGCGAATACCACATCGCCGGCTCCGACGCGTCGGGCATCGTCTGGAAGGTCGGCGCCAAGGTGAAGCGCTGGAAGGTCGGCGACGAGGTCATCGTCCACTGCAACCAGGACGACGGCGACGACGAGGAGTGCAACGGCGGCGATCCGATGTTCTCGTCGTCCCAGCGCATCTGGGGCTACGAGACCGGGGACGGCTCCTTCGCCCAATATTGCCGGGTGCAGTCGCGCCAGCTCATGGCCCGCCCCAAGCACCTGACCTGGGAAGAGGCGGCCTGCTACACCCTGACCCTCGCCACCGCCTACCGCATGCTGTTCGGCCACGCGCCGCACACCGTCCGGCCCGGCCAGAACGTCCTGATCTGGGGGGCAAGCGGCGGTCTCGGCGTGTTCGGCGTCCAGCTCTGCGCCGCGTCCGGCGCCAACGCCATCGCGGTGATCTCCGACGAGTCGAAGCGCGACTACGTCATGAGCCTCGGCGCCAAGGGCGTCATCAACCGCAAGGAGTTCGATTGCTGGGGCCAGCTGCCGAAGGTGAACTCGCCTGAGTACAACACCTGGCTCAAGGAAGCCCGCAAGTTCGGCAAGGCGATCTGGGACATCACCGGCAAGGGCAACGACGTCGACATCGTGTTCGAGCACCCGGGCGAATCGACCTTCCCGGTCTCGACCCTGGTGGCCAAGCGCGGCGGCATGATCGTGTTCTGCGCCGGCACCACCGGCTTCAACATCACCTTCGACGCCCGCTACGTCTGGATGCGCCAGAAGCGCATCCAGGGCTCGCACTTCGCCCACCTGAAGCAGGCGTCCGCCGCCAACCAGTTCGTCATGGATCAGCGCATCGACCCGTGCATGAGCGAGGTGTTCCCCTGGGAGAAGATTCCGCAGGCCCACACCAAGATGTGGAAGAACCAGCACCCGCCCGGCAACATGGCCTGCCTCGTCAACGCCCCCCGCGCCGGCCTGCGCACGGTGGAAGACGTGATCGAGGCCGGCCGCAAGGGCTGAGCCTCAACCCCTCACCTGCCCTTCTCGGAGGGCAGGTGCTTGGCGTAGTCCTCGCGCTCCTCTTTCTGCTTGATGAGGTCCGCATAGGCCTGCCGCATCTCGGGCGAGACGGAGACGGAGCGGGTCTTCTCCTTCTTCCGCTTGGGCGCTTTCTTGAACTGGTTGGCGGTCTCGGTCATCGGCTGGTTCCGGATGGGTCGCGTCGCCCCAAGCATAGGCCAGGCCGGCGACGTTCGCGAGACAGGAAGGGCGGATGGTTCCGGTCGGCCCCGCGCACTGATAGAGACGGTCCAACGCGATTTCCGGACCGGACGAAACAAATGGAAAAATTCACCACCCTGGAGGGCGTCGCGGCGCCCATGCGGATCATCAACGTCGACACCGACCGGATCATCCCCAAGCAGTACCTCAAGACCATCAAGCGCACGGGACTCGGCAAGGGCCTGTTCTCGGAGATGCGCTACCGCGACGACGGCTCGGAGAATCCCGACTTCGTCCTCAACAAGCCGGCCTACCGCAACACCCGGATCCTCGTCGTCGGCGACAATTTCGGCTGCGGCTCGTCGCGCGAGCACGCGCCCTGGGCGCTGACGGATTTCGGCATCCGCTGCGTGATCTCCACGAGCTTCGCCGACATCTTCTTCAACAACTGCGCCAAGAACGGCATCCTGGCGATCACGGTCTCGGCGGAAGACCTCGAAAAACTGTTCGAGGATGCCGAGCGCGGCGCCAACGCCACCCTGTCGGTGGATCTGGAGGCCCAGACCATCAAGGGGCCGGACGGCGGCACCCTGCATTTCGACATCGATCCGGGCCGCAAGGAGAGCCTGCTCAACGGCCTCGACGAGATCGGCCTGACCCTGAAGCGGGCGCCGTCCATCGACGCCTACGAGCAGAAGATCGCCGCGCGCGGCTGGGCCTGAGATCCCGCGTGCTCATGGTTCGTTTACCATGGGCACGCCTTAAGGGTGGGTAGACCCGAACCCGCTCCGGAGACCGCCCCATGACGCCGCGCGCGACGCTCACCGCCCTCTTCTGCCTCGCCGGCACGGCCGCCGCGCCGGCGGCCCGGGCCGACTTCCAGGATTGCCTCGCCGGCCTCCAGTCCCAGGCCGCCGCGCAGGGGATCTCGGCCCAGGCGTTTCGCGCGGCGACGAACGGCATCGCCCACGACCCCAAGGTCCTCGAACTCGCCGGGGCCCAGCCCGAGTTCAAGACGCCGATCTGGGATTACATGGCGGCCCTCGTCGACGAGGAGCGCGTCGACGACGGCAAGGCGGCCATGAAGCAGCACGCCCAGGCCCTGGCCAACGCGGAGAGCCGCTACAGCGTCGACCGCTACACCATCGCGGCGGTGTGGGGCGTCGAATCGAACTTCGGCAAGAACCTCGGCAAGATGCCCCTGGTCCAGTCCTTCGCCACCCTGATCTGCGCCAACCACCGCCGGAAGGACTTCTTCAAGGGCGAGCTCATGGCGACCCTCAAGATCATCGAGCGCGGCGACATCGATCCCTCGCGCCTCAACGGCTCCTGGGCCGGCGCCTTCGGCCAGACCCAGTTCATGCCCACCACCTACCAGCGCCTCGCCGTCGACGGCGACGGCGACGGGCGCCGCGACCTCGTCGATTCGGTCCCCGATGCCGTCGCCTCCACGGCCAACTTCCTGCGCGTGGCGAAGTGGCAGAACGGCCAGCCCTGGGGCTACGAGGTCCGCCTGCCGCGCGGCTTCAACGCCGGCTCCGCCGGCCGCAAGAACCGCCACGCCGTGTCGCACTGGGCGTCCATGGGCGTGACCCGCATGGACGGGCGTCCGCTGACCGGTGATGCGCCCATCGGCATTCTCATCCCCGCCGGGGTCAACGGCCCCGCCTTCGCGGTGACGAAGAACTTCGACGCGCTCTATTCCTACAACGCCGCCGAATCCTACGGCCTCGCCATCGCGGTCCTGTCCGACCGCCTGCGCGGGCGCCCCGGCATCCAGGCCGAGTGGCCGACGGACGATCCGCCCCTGTCGCGGGCCGAGCGCCGCGACCTCCAGACCCGTCTGGCCGCCCGCGGCTACGACGTCGGCGAGCCCGACGGCAAGGTCGGCTCCAAGACCCGCGACGCCATCAAGGAGATCGAGCGCAGCCTCGGCATGCCGCAGACGGGCCGTCCCGGCGCGAAGGTGCTGGAGGCGTTGCGGCGGGGGTGAGCGGGGAGCGTTTCTCGAACGCTCGATCCCACCCATCGCCTCATCCGGTGGGGCCGCGTCAGCGGCCTCGAAGGACGGCTCCAGTTCGCGATGTGATCCCTGGAGCCCTCCTTCGAGGGTTCTGCTCTGCTCCACCACCTCAGGATGAGGAAGCGGGTCGGGACGACGCACAAACGAAAAAGGCCGGGCAATCGCCCGGCCTTTTCCGTGTCGCCAGACGGCGAAAGAACTTACTCGGCGGCGGTCTTCGCGGCGGACTTGGCGGCCTTCTCGGCCTTGCGGGCGTCCTTGTTCGCCTTCGAGGCGTCGGCCTTGGCGGCCTTCTCGGCGGGGCGGTCGGCGCGCTCGACGATGCGGGCGGACTTCCCGCGACGGTCGCGCAGGTAGTACAGCTTGGCGCGACGCACCTTGCCGCGGCGCACCACGGTGATCGAATCGATGAGCGGCGAGTAGAGCGGGAACACGCGCTCGACGCCCTCGCCGTAGGAGATCTTGCGGACGGTGAAGCTCTCGTTGAGGCTGCCGCCGGAGCGGGCGATGCACACGCCCTCGTAGGCTTGCACGCGGGTGCGCTCGCCTTCCTTCACCTTGACGTTCACGATGACCGTGTCGCCGGGCTGGAAATCGGGGATGGTCTTGCCGAGCGAAGCGATCTGCTCCTGCTCGAGCTGCTGGATGATGTTCATCGGTTACGTCCTGCCGGTGCGCGCCCGGGGTCCCCGGATGGGACCGCGTGCGTCAGGATTTCGGCATCCTGTTTTGAGTTGAGGCGGGCCTTACACGAGGGGCCGGGACTTGTCCAACAACCGGTGTCGCTCATTCCCCCCTGGGAACCGGTCGAGCCCGCCTCCCATCCGCGGCGTGCGGTTGAGAAAATCCGCAGCACGGTCCACATGAGGACGGTGCCGGGCTCTCCCGGCATCATTCCCGGCCGGCCTTGAACCGGCGCAGCGGACGAGGATTCTCGCAGCCATGTTCATCCAGACCGAAGCCACCCCGAACCCCGCCACCCTGAAGTTCCTGCCCGGCCGCGTTGTGCTCGACAGCGGCACCTTCGAGGCGCGCGACTCAGAGGCCGCGACCCGCTCGCCCCTGGCCCAGCGCCTGTTCGACGTGCCGGGCGTCGCCGGGGTCTATTTCGGCCACGACTTCATCTCCGTCACCAAGGCGGAGGACGAGAACCTGTGGCCGCAGGTGAAGCCCGCCATCCTCGGCGCGATCATGGAGCACTTCCAGTCCGGTGCCCCCGTGCTCGCCGAGGGCACCAGCTCCGCGGACGACGAGGCGGAGGAGTTCTTCGATCCGGCCGACGCCGACACGGTGGTCACCATCAAGGACCTGCTCGAGACCCGCGTGCGCCCGGCCGTGGCCGGCGACGGCGGCGACATCACCTTCCGGGGCTACAAGGAGGGCGTGGTCTACCTCGAGATGAAGGGCGCCTGTTCGGGCTGCCCCTCTTCCACCGCGACCCTGCGCAACGGCGTCCAGAACCTGTTCCGCCACTTCCTGCCGGAAATCCGCGAAGTCCAGGCCATCTGAGGACCTGACGCGCGCCGACTTTCGGCGCAAAGCGGCAACACTGCACCGCGAATCTCGCCGATCCGGCCGCTCCGCACTCACGGGGCGGCCGTTTTTGTCCTACCATCCAGTCCCCGGCGGGCTGGCATTCAAGGCCCCGGCGGGAGCGTGATCGGCTCGAGCGGGCCGGGGCACATCGGGAGTGACGTTGCGTATCCTGGCCATCGACACGGCGCTCGACGCCTGCTCCGTCTGCATCGCGACGGATGCGTCCGACGATCTCCTCGCTCACGAGTCGATGATCCTCGGGCGCGGCCACGCCGAAGCCCTGTTGCCCATGGTCGAGCGCGTGGTCTCGCGCGTGGATGGCGGCTTCGAAGCCCTCGACCGCGTCGCCGTCACCGTCGGTCCCGGCAGCTACACCGGCCTGCGCGTCGGCCTCTCGGCGGCCCGCGCCATCGGCCTCGCCACGGGCATTCCCGTCGTCGGCGTCACCACCCTGTCGGCCCTGCTCGCTCCCCTCCTGGCCCTCAACGGCGCCGGTCTCATCGTCGCCGCCGTCGATGCCCGCCACGGCGCGGTCTACCTCCAGGCCATGAGCATGGCCGACGGCATCGTCGTCCCACCCAGTTTGCTGCCCTTGGAAGAGGCCGCCGCCATGCTCGACGGCACCGTGACCCTGGTCGGCTCCGGCGCGCCGGCGCTCGCCGCCCTGCTGAAGGCGCGCGGCCTCGACGTGCAGCTCGCCGGGACGGGACCCGCCGACATCGCCTGGATCGCCTCCCTGGGCATGCTGGCCGACCCCGCCCAGGCCCTGCCCCGCCCGCTCTACCTGCGCGGCCCCGACGCCCAGCCCCAGGATCACGCGAGGCTCGCCCGCCGATGACGCGACCGATGACCCCGTTCTGGCCGTTCGAGATGTGGTCCGCGTGGTGGGAGGCCTGGGGCGGGGCACCCTACGTCGCCATCCTGCGCGATTCGGGTCAGGCCCGGGCCCTCGCCCGCCTCCACGCCACCGCTTTCGCCCGGCCCTGGGACGCCCACGAGTTCGAGCGCATGCTATGCGAGCGCTCCACGGAGGCCCACGCCCTGTGGAAGGGCGGCACCATCCAGGGCTTCGTCCTCTCGCGAAAAGCCGCGGACGAGGCCGAGATCCTCACCGTCGTCCTGGCGCCGGGCATGCGTGGCAACGGCCTGAGCCGCAAGCTCGTGGCCGACCACCTCGCCCACCTCGCGTTAAGCGGCGTGCGCCGGGTCCACCTCGAAGTCGACGAGGGCAACGCGCCCGCCCTCAAGCTCTATGCCCGCCACGGCTTCCGGCAGGTCGGCGAGCGCACGGGCTACTACGCCCGCGCCGACGGCGGCCGCGCCACCGCCCTCACCATGACGGCCGAGCTGGCGTGAGGCTCCCGGCGGCCCGATGACCCGCATCGGTACGATCCTGCGCCTTGCGCTCTGCGCCCTCGCCTTCGGGCTGATGGTCGGGCCGCATCTGCTGAGCCGGCGCTACGGCCGCGGGCGCCTCGCCGGCGACCTGCCGACGCGGTTCCACCGGACCTTCCTGCGCCTGTTCGGCGTGCGCGTGACCCAGAGCGGCACCCCGCCGGCGCCGGGCGAGCCGGCTTTGGTCCTCGCCAACCACATCTCCTGGCTCGACATCCTCGTGCTGGGGTCCCTGCGCCCCCTGTCCTTCGTGGCCAAATCCGAGATCGCCGCCTGGCCGGTCATCGGCACCCTGGCGCGCTTGCAACGGACGGTGTTCATCGACCGGGCCCGGCGGGCGGCCACGGCGGACGTCAACGCCACCGTCGCCGACCGCCTCGCCGATGGGGATCTCATCGTGCTGTTCGCCGAGGGCACCACGGGCGACGGCACCCGCCTGCTGCCGTTCCGCTCGTCCCTGGTGGGCGCGGCCCGCGCCGCCATCGACGGAACCGGACCCGAGCGCATCCGCCTGCAGCCCCTCGCCATCACCTATCCGCGCCGCAACGGCCTGCCCCTGGTGCGGGCCGAGCGGCCGGGCATCGCCTGGTACGGCGACATGGAGCTCGCGCCCCACCTGTCCGACTTCTTCGCCAACGGCCCCGTCGACGTGCACGTGGTCTGGGGCGCCCCCATCGCCTTCGAGGCCGGCACCGACCGCAAGCGCGCGACGGCCCTGGCGCAAGCCTCCGTCCGCGACGCCCTCCAACGCGCGGTCACGGGCCGGCCGCCGAAAGGCGCGGTCTGGAGCGGCACGCGCCGCCTGCCCGACACGGCGTCCGACGGGACGGCCTCCGGCATACCCGCCCTCTGAAGCGTTTGCGCCCGCCCTGCCGGTCGCGACGCCGCGCGGGAACCGTGCTAAGGGCTCGGGCGAAACGCGGGTCGGGACCGGACTGTTGAAGAAAGCCTTCGTCAAATCCTACGGCTGCCAGATGAACGCCTACGACGCCACCCGGATGGCGGACGTGCTCGGCGCCGAGGGCTACGTCGCGACGGAGACGGTGGAGGAGGCGGATGTCGTCATCCTCAACACCTGCCACATCCGCGAGAAGGCGGCCGACAAGGTCTATTCCGAACTCGGGCGCCTGCGCGTCCTCAAGACCGAGCGCGCGGCGGCCGGCCACGACACCCGCATCGTCGTCGCCGGCTGCGTCGCCCAGGCCGAGGGGGCCGAAATCCTCTCCCGGGCGCCGAGCGTCGACGTGGTCGTCGGCCCGCAGAACTATCACCGCCTGCCCGACCTGCTCGCCCGCTCGCGGACGAAGCGCGTCGTCGACACGGAATTCCCCATCGAGGACAAGTTCGACCACCTGCCGGCGCGGCGCACCCTCGGGGTCACGGCCTTCCTCACGGTGCAGGAAGGCTGCGACAAGTTCTGCGCCTTCTGCGTGGTGCCCTACACCCGCGGCGCCGAGGTCTCCCGCTCCGTGGCGGCGATCCGGGCCGAGGCGGAACGGCTGCTCCTGGGCGGCGCCCGCGAGATCACCCTCATCGGCCAGAACGTGAACGCCTATCACGGCCTCGGCCTCGACGGCGGCGCGGCGTCCCTGCCGGACCTCATGCGCACCATCGCTGGACTGCCGGGGCTCCTGCGCCTGCGCTACACCACGAGCCACCCCAACGACATGGCGCCCGACCTCGTGGCGGCGCATGGCAGCCTGCCGGCCCTGATGCCGTTCCTCCACCTGCCGGTGCAGTCGGGCTCGGACCGGGTGCTGAAGGCGATGAACCGCAAGCACACGGCGGAGGTCTACCGCGAACGCATCGCCGCGGTGCGGGCCGTGCGGCCCGACATCGCCCTGTCGTCGGATTTCATCGTCGGCTTCCCCGGCGAGACCGAGTCCGAGTTCGAGGAGACGATGCGGCTCGTCGCCGACATCGGCTTCGCCAGCGCCTACTCGTTCAAGTACAGCGCCCGCCCCGGCACCCCGGCGGCGGAGTGGGCCGACGCGGTGCCGGAGGACGTGAAGACCCGCCGTCTCCACGCCCTCCAGGCCCTGCTCGATGCCCAGCGCCACGCCTTCAACGCCTCCTTCGTCGATTCTGTCGTGGAAGTGCTGGTGGAGAAGGCCGGGCGTCACGCGGGTCAGGTCGCGGGCAAGACGCCTCACCTCCTTCCCGTTCAGTTCGACGCGCCCACATCCACCATCGGCACCCTGGTGCCCGTGCGGATCGTCCGGGCCGGCTCCAACAGCCTGTTCGGCGAGGCCGTGGCCGACGCGGCGGTCGCGGCGTGAGCCGAGCGATCCCGTTCCGTGTGATCACCATCGAAGGAAACCGGCGTGGCAGCATCTGACGGGATCGGCCGGGGCGGCCCCTTGCGCGGGCGCGGCCCGGCGGCGCGCACGGGCGAGATCGTCGAATCCCTCGAGGCGTCCCTGACCTTCGACGACAACCGCCTCGCGAGCCTCGTCTTCGGCCAGTACGACCAGAACGTCGCCCATATCGAGCGGCGCCTCGACGTCGTCGCCACGGCGCTCGGCAACCACCTCGTCATCAAGGGTTCGCCCGAGGCGGCGGAGAAGGCCCGCAAGGTGTTCGAGCGCCTCTACGCCCGGGTGCGGGCGAGCGGCACCGCCCTGACCCTCGGCGACGTCGACGGCGCGATCCAGGAGACGACGCAGCAGGGCACCCTGTTCCCGGCGGCCGAGGTCAGCGCCGAGCCCGACCGGCCGGTCTTCGACCAGATCGCCACCCGCCGGCGCGGCGCCGTGCGCGCCCGCAATCCGGCGCAGGACGCCTACATCAAGCTCCTGCGCACCCGCGAGCTCGTCTTCGCCGAGGGTCCGGCCGGCACCGGCAAGACCTGGCTCGCCGTGGGCCACGCCGTCTCCCTGCTGGAACAGGGCCATGTCGAGCGCATCATCCTGTCCCGTCCCGCCGTCGAGGCCGGCGAGCGCCTCGGCTTCCTGCCCGGCGACATGCGCGACAAGGTCGATCCGTACCTGCGCCCGATCTACGACGCCCTCTACGACTTCATGGAGGCCCGCCACGTCGATCGCGGCCTGCAGACCGGGATCATCGAGATCGCGCCCCTGGCCTTCATGCGCGGGCGCACCCTGACCAACGCCGTGGTGCTCCTCGACGAGGCGCAGAACACCACCTCCATGCAGATGAAGATGTTTCTGACCCGCCTCGGCGAGAACTCGCGGATGATCATCACGGGCGATCCGAGCCAGGTCGATCTGCCGCCGGGCCAGCGCTCGGGCCTCGTCGAGGCGGTGAACATCCTCGACGGCGTCGAGGGCATCGGCCGCGTCACGTTCCGCGACGTCGACGTGGTCCGCCACGACCTCGTCCGCCGCATCGTCACCGCCTACGAGTCGGCCGCCCACGGCGAGCACGATTCCGACCGCAACCCGAACCCGCGCCGCCGGCCCCTCGCATGACCGTCGAGAACGAGATCGACGTCGCCGTCGAGGACGAGCGCTGGGAAGGCGTGACGCCCGACCTCGAAGCCTTCGTCGTCCGCGCCGTGGAGGCCGGCCTCGCCGTGGCGCCGGACTTGCCCGAGGGGGCGGTCGAGGTCAGCATCCTGCTCACCACCGATGCGGCCGTGCGGGCGCTGAACAAGACCTGGCGGGCCCAAGACAAGCCCACCAACGTCCTGTCGTTTCCAAGCCCCCCGCAGCCCCCCCATGCGGGAATGGCGCGGCCCCTGGGCGATGTCGTTCTTGCGTATGACACGATGCTGCGCGAGAGTGCGGAGCAGTCGAAGCCGCTCAGCCATCACCTCGCGCACCTCCTTGTCCATGGCACCCTCCACCTCCTCGGTCAGGACCACGAGACGGGCGACGCGGACGCCGAGGCCATGGAGGCGCTCGAAGTCGCGGCCCTCGCCACCCTCGGCGTGCCCGATCCCTACGCCGATTGAGCGGCAGCAACGCCGGCCATCCCAGATCAGAGAGACATGACGAACGATCGAAGTCGCGGCGCGGCCCAGGCCGCGCCCAGCGCACATGACGGTGAGGCTCAGGCCCGCGAGCCCTGGTACGACCGCCTGCTGCACGTGTTCCACCTCCGGCCGCGCGATTCGTTGCGCGACGACATCGAGGACCGGCTGGCCGAGCCCGATTCGGGCGAGAACGCCTTCTCGCCCATCGAGCGGGCCATGCTCAAGAACGTGCTCGGCCTGCACAAGGTGCGGGTCGACGACGTGATGATCCCGCGCATCGACATCGTCGCCGTGTCCATGGACACGAGTCTCGGCGAACTGCTCAAGCTGTTCCGCACGGCCGGGCATTCGCGCCTGCCCGTCTACGGCGAGACCCTCGACGACCCGAAGGGCATGGTCCACATCCGCGATTTCGTCGATCACATCGCCGCGCGGGCGGAAGCCGGTTTCCGGCGCCCGGGTGCGTCGCCCGTCGAGACCCCGGACGAGGCGCCGCCCCCGCGTCCCCGCCGGGGCGCCCGCGCCCTGCGCACGCTCAACCTCGGCAACGTCGATCTGTCGGCGACCCTGGCGTCCACCCGCATCCAGCGCCCGGTCCTGTTCGTGCCCCCCTCCATGCCGGCCATCGACCTCCTGGTGCGGATGCAGGCGACCCGGACCCACATGGCCCTCGTCATCGACGAGTACGGCGGCACCGACGGCCTCATCTCCATCGAGGATCTCGTCGAGATGGTGGTGGGCGACATCGAAGACGAGCACGACGTGGCCGAAGGGCGCCTCGTCCACCGCGTCGAGGGCGAGGGCGACGTGTTCGTCGCCGATGCCCGCGCGGGCCTCGCCGAAGTGTCGGAGGCCAGCGGCGTCGACCTCGTCGCGGCGGTCGGCGACATGGCCGAGGAGATCGACACCATCGGCGGTCTCATCGTCACCCTGGCCGGCCGCGTCCCGTCGCGGGGCGAGTTCATCGCCGGTCCGGGCGACCTCGAATTCGAGGTGCTCGACGCCGACCCGCGCCGGGTCAAGCGCCTGCGCCTGCAGCGCGGCGACGCGCGGATCACTGCAGTGGTGCCCCTGGCCCTGCCGCCGCCCGCGCCCAACCCGAGCCTCGAAGCCCCCGCGTCGTGACGGCGCCCCTCGCGTCATGAACCGCAGCCGCGCCGACGCCGTGCCGGCGGCGGGGCCCCTCGCCGTCCTCGCCCAGTGGGTGATGCTGAGCGCGGGGTGGCACCGGCTGCTCCTCGCCTATTGCGCCGGTGCCTTCGGGGCCCTGGCGATGCCGCCCTTCGGGGCGCTTCCGGCCCTCGCCGTCGCCCTCGCCGTCGGGGTCTGGCTCCTCGACGGGGCCGCCACGGGCCGGAGCGCCTGGCGCACCCTCCGGGTCGCCGGCCTCATCGGCTGGGCCTGGGGCTTCGGCTACCTCACGGCCGGCCTGTGGTGGCTCGGCTCCGCCTTCCTCGTGGAGGCGGAGGACTTCGCCTGGGCCCTGCCCCTCGGGGTGATCGGCCTGCCGGCGGTCCTCGGCCTGTTCTACGGGCTCGGGTTCGCGCTGGCCCGCCTCCTCTGGTCGCCGGGCGCGGGGCGGCTTCTGGCCCTCGGCTTCGGCCTCGCCACCTGCGAATGGCTGCGCGGGCACCTCTTCACCGGGTTTCCCTGGAACAGCCTCGGCATGGCGCTGGGCCAGAATCTCTGGCTGATGCAGTCGGCCGCCGGCATCGGCCTCTACGGCCTCACCCTCCTCGCCGTCCTCGTCGCCGCCGCGCCCGCGACCCTCGCCACGGGTGCGACCCGATCAGGGCGCCTCGTCCCGACCCTCGCGGCGGGCCTGGTCCTCGCGGCCATGGCCGTCCTCGGCGCCGCGCGCCTGCCGGCCGGTCCGGACGCCACGGTGGCGGGAATCCGCCTGCGCCTCGTCCAGCCGAACCTCAACCAGGACGCCAAGTTCCGCCCCGAGAACCGCGCGGACATCCTCGACCGCTACATCGAGCTCAGCGACCGGGCCGCCGCCCCCGACCGTTCGGGGATCGCCGACGTCACCCACGTGATCTGGCCGGAATCGGCGTTTCCCTTCCTGATCCAGCGCGATCCGGAAGCCCTGGCGCGCATCGCCGCCGCCCTGCCGCCGGGCACGCAGCTCATCACCGGCGCGGCCCGCGCCGACACGCCGGCCGAGGGCGAGCGCCCGCGCTTCTTCAATTCGATCCTCACCCTCGCGGCCAGACCGAAGCTCGGCGACGTCTACGACAAGGTCCACCTCGTCCCCTTCGGCGAGTACCTGCCCGGCCCCCTCGACGCCACCTTGCGCGCCCTGCGCATCCGGCAGTTCGTGGCGATCCCCGGCGGCTTCACCGCCGGCGACCGGGCGCGCCAGCGCATCCTGTCGGTGCCGGGCCTGCCGCCTGTGGCCGCCACCATCTGCTACGAGGCGATCTTTCCCGGTGCCATCGTGCCGGAAGCGACGCCGAGCGGTCCGCCGCCGGTGCCGGGGCTGATCCTCAACCTCACCAACGACGCCTGGTTCGGCGACACCCCCGGCCCCCGCCAGCACTTCGCCCAGGCGCGCCTGCGCGCCGTCGAAGAGGGGCTGCCCCTGGTGCGCGACGCCAATACCGGCATCTCGGCCGTGGTCGATGCCCATGGGCGGATCACCGCGAGCCTGCCCGTCGGGGTCGAGGGCGTCCTCGACGCCGATCTTCCGGTACGCCTGACCCAGCGCACGCCCTATGCCCGTTTCGGCGATGCGCCCTTCGCCCTGATGCTGGGCCTCGCGTTCCTCGGGGCGCTGGCCGCGCGGCGCCGGTCGCCCGGGGCCGCATGACGAGGGCCGCACGACGGGGACCGCGTGACGTGAGCGGCCCGGCCGCCCTCCGCCCCGCCCTCGTCGGCGTCGGGATCATGCTCGTCGCGTTCAACCTGCGCCCGGCCCTGACCACGGTCGGTCCCCTCCTCGAGGCGATCCGGGCGACGACGGGACTGAGCACCGCCGGGGCCGCTATCCTCAACACCCTGCCCGTTCTGTGCATCGGGCTCGCCTGTGCGCTGGGACCCGTGGTGATCCGCCGCCTCGGCGCCGACCGGGGCGTGCTCCTCGCCGTCGCCGTGGTGGCCCTCGGCTCGGGTTTGCGCGGCCTCGGCGGCCTCGCGCCGCTCTTCGTCGGCGCCTGCCTCGCCGCCATGGGGATCGGCCTCGCCGGCGTCCTGCTGCCGGGCCTGGTCAAGCGTGATTTTCCGGCCCGCGTCGGCCTGATGACCGGGCTCTACACCATGGTCCTGTGCCTCGGCGCCGCCGCCGGGGCCGGGCTCAGCGTCCCCCTCGCCCAATCCGTCGACGGGTGGTCCCCGGCCCTCGGCCTCTGGGGCGTGCCGGCCCTCGTCGCGACCCTGGCCTGGCTGCCGTTCGCCCGCAGCGCCGACCCGGCCGCGCCGTCCGTGCGCCGGCCGCCCCTGTGGCGGGACACCCTCGCCTGGCAGGTCACCGGCTTCATGGGCCTGCAATCGTCCCTGGCCTACATCATGTTCGGCTGGCTGCCGGTGCTGCTGCACGATCGCGGTCTGAGTGCCGTCGATGCCGGTTTCGTGGCGTCGCTGATGAGCCTCGGGCAGGCGCCGGCCGCCCTCCTGGTGCCCACCCTCGCCGCCCGCGCCCGCGATCAGCGCCCCTTCGTGGCCGGTCTCCTCGCCGTGGCCGTCGTCGCCCTGCTCGCCCTCGCCATCGGCCCCGTCGACCTCGTGCGGCCCTTCGGGATGGTGCTCGGCTTCGGCATCGGCGGCCTGTTCGGCCTCGGGCTCACCCTCATCGTCCTGCGCGCCCGCGACGCCGCCGCGACGGCGTCCCTCGCGGCGATGTCGCAGAGCGTCGGCTACACCCTCGCCGCCCTCGGGCCCCTGGGCTTCGGCCTCGCGCACGACCTCACCGGACGCTGGGGCGCCTCCGTCGGCCTGTTCTGCGCCATCGCGTTCGGCGCCCTGCTATTCGGCCTCGGGGCCGGCCGCGACCGCAAGGTCGGCGGCCCCTGACGGCCGCGCCGCGCGTCGCGATGGCGGATGCCCGACGCGCTCAGGCGATCGCCCGCATGGGCGGGTGGTACACCGTCATGCCGACCGCCGGGCGCGACGCGGTGAGGCCGTTCTGCATGATCCAGGCGAGGGTCTGCGCCTGGGGCATCGGCCGCGCGAAATGGTATCCCTGCAGGATGGGGCATCCGAGTCCGACCAGGATGTCCGCCTGCGCCCTGGTCTCCACGCCCTCGGCCACCACGTCGACGCCGAGGGATTGGGCGAACGCGAAGATCGCGCCCGTCAGCCGGCGATCCTTCTGCACGTCGCCCAAATTCTGGATGAAGCTCTTGTCGATCTTGATGCCGTCGAAGTTGATGGTGCGCAGGGAGCCGATGGACGAGTAGGCGACGCCGAAATCGTCGACGATGATGCGCACGCCCATCCGCCTCAGGGCGGCGAGATCGGCCCCGCCGCGCTCGGTGGAGTACACGGCCTCTTCGGTGATCTCGATGGCGATGGCGGTCGGCGCGACGCCGTGGGCCGTCAGCTCCCAGGCGATCATGTCGGCGACCCGGTAGGTGCCGAACTCATCGGGCGAGACGTTGAGCGAGACGACGATGCTGGGGCGTCCGAGCTGTGCGAGCTTCTGGGCCATGCGGCACACGCCCTGGACCACCGCCCGGGTGAGACGCTCGGACTGCCGCGTGGCGGCGGCGGCCCTGACCACGTCCGGCGGCGACAGCCATCCGAGTTCCGGATGGTTCCAGCGCAGGAGGGCCTCCAATCCGCAGACCTCGCCGGTCCCGCTCTCGACCTGCGGCTGGAACCACACTTCGATTCCGCCCCCGTCCACGGCTTCGATGAGGTCCCGGCCGATCAGCTGGCGGATCACCGCCCCGCGCCTCATGTCGTCGCCGAACGCGCGCCATGTCGCGCGTCCCTCCGACTTGGCCCGGTAGAGCGCGAGATCGGCGCAGCCCTGCAGGTCCTTCACCGTGACGCCGTCCGTGGGATAGCGCGCGAAACCCACGCTGGCGCCGGTCTGCCAGGCCCGGTCGGAGAGCAGGAACGGTTCGCCGAGCCGCCTCACGATCCTCCCGGCGATCGCTTCGTCCTCCGCCGCCATCCCGGGCCGGAAGATGAGCGCGGCGAACTCGTCGCCGCCCAGGCGCGCGATGAGATCGTCGGGCCCCAGGAGGTCTTTCAGGCGCCGGGCCACTTCCATCAGCGCCGCGTCGCCCTCCGCATGGCCCAGGGTGTCGTTGATCTCCTTGAAGCGGTCGAGGTCGATCAACATGACCGTGAGGTCACCCTCGCCCGAGGCGGAACGGGCCAGGAACTGGTCGAAGGCCCTCTGATAGGCGACCCTGTTGGCGAGTCCGGTGAGATGGTCGTGGGTCGCGACGTATTCCAGGCGATGGACGGCCTGCGTCGCAACGTCGTTCGCGGCCTGCAACGACGCGGCGAGGTGGGTGGGTTCGTATTTCAGCCGTGCGGCGTGCTTGAACTGCTGCTCGGTCTTGGTGGACGCCTTGATCATCATGACGGCGAGCAGGAACAGGTTCAGGGCGATGATCCGCGACTCGATGGGATCGGCCGTCGCGAGGAGCAGGATCAGCACGAGATTGTGCGGGCCGACGAAGGCGAGGACGACCCCGCGGTGTGCCGTCGACTGGATGGCGGCACCGGCGGTGATCCCACAGAAGGCCAGGCCCGTGCCGATGGTGAAAGCCTGCCCCGCGACGGCGACCCCGATGAGGCCCACCGCCCAGCAGAAGCCGGAGAGAAACGCGCCGAGCGTATAACCGACGAGTATTCGCGCGGGCTCTCTCTCCGACCTTCCCGTCTTCCACCAGTAGGAGGCCAAGGTCAGGCGCGTGGCATTGATGACGGCATTGGAACCGACCCAGGCGAGCAGGAAACCATGGTCGACGCTGGGCCACATCATGATGGCGAACGAGCAGGACACGAAGACGTTCGAGATCAGCGCCGGGAGCAGGGCATGATGGACGGCGCTCAATTGATCGCGCATCACGAGCGACTCGATGGTCTGCGGCCCTCTACGCATCGCTTGCTCAACTTTCCCGCCGAACCAGCACAAACATCGCACCTTCGGATGTTGGCATAAGGCAGCGAGAAACGTGAAAAATATCTTGCCGGAGGGCGACTCCGACGAGTGGAGGAGACTAGTCCTGCCCCATAAATCCAGAATAGACCATATCGTACAGAGTTCTGTCGGCCTCGCGATCCTGTTTTGATCGAAGTTTACAGTCGAATTTCCCTGGATTTGAGTCATGGCGAGATTTGTATGTCGACGACGCGTGGTCTGCCCGCAAGCATCGGGGCATTCCAGCGCAAGTGGTGGCAGCCATGACGCATGATATCCCAGGACGCGCCGACTTCCGTTTCGTCCCTCGACGCGCGAACGTCGTGTCGCTTGCGCCGCGTCGTCTTCCGACATGTCTCGCAGTGCATGACGGTCGCGGCCAAATCCATCCGCGACCGGCGACGCACGGCCTGCGCGCAAAGAAAAGCCCCGCAGGGTCGGACCCTGCGGGGCTTCTAGCCGCGCACGAACGCTGCGGGTCTCAGGTTACTCGGCGGCGACGCGGTGGGCCTGGCTGCCATCCGTGTAGGTCTCGGCCTGGAGGCGCTTGCCCGGGGCCGCGCGGCCCGGCAGGGGCGGCAGGGCCAGGGCCTTCTGCAGGTCGATGCCCGCACCCTCGGCGACGCGGCGGCCGTAATCCGCATCCGCGTGCGAGAAGTGCCAGACCATCCGGAGCTGGATCGCCTCGGGGCACTGCTTCATGTCGCCGACGAGGTTGGCGATGAGGTCGTCCCGCTCCCAATCCTGGAACGAGCGGTAGCGCACGCCGGCCTGAGCGTAGTCGTCCTCGGTGCGCGAGGTCTGGTAGCGGCCGAGCTGGCCCTGCACCGGCTGGTGATAGTCCTTCGCGGGCTTCGGCGCCTCGGCGAGGCCCTCGCCGAGAGTCGAGGGCTCGTAGTTGATGTGCCGGTTCCGGCCGGTGCCGTCGACGCCGTAGGTCATCTGGCCGTCGCGCTGGTTCGAATAGACCTTCACGCCGGGCTGCGGCGCGTTGATCGGCAGCTGCAGGTAGTTGGCGCCGACGCGGTAGCGCTGCGTGTCCGAGTAGGACAGCGTGCGCCCCTGGAGCATCTTGTCGTCCGAGAAGTCGATGCCGTCGACCAGAACGCCGGTGCCGAAGGCAGACTGCTCGACTTCCGCGAAGAAGTTGTCCGGCACGCGGTCGAGCACCATGCGGCCCACGGGCAGGAGCGGGAAGTCCTCCACCGGCCACAGCTTGGTGTCGTCCAGGGGATCGAACGACAGGTGGTCGTTCGGACCGTCGGGCATGATCTGCACGCAGAATTCCCACTCGGGAAAGTTGCCCTTGGAGATGTTGTCGTAGAGGTCGCGGGTGGCGTGGCCGACGTCCTTCGCCTGGATCTCGGACGCCTGGGCCGAGGTCAGGTTGCGGATGCCCTGCTTCGGCTCCCAGTGGAACTTGCAGAGCACGGCTTCGCCCTGGTCGTTGACGAGCTTGTAGGTGTTGACGCCCGAGCCCTCCATCTCGCGATAGTTGGCCGGAATGCCCCAGGGCGACTTCAGGTGGGTGACCATGTGGATGGCTTCGGGGTGCTGGGCCACGAAGTCGAAGAAGCGCCACGCCTCCTGGCGGTTCGTCACCGGGTCGGGCTTGAACGCGTGGATCATGTCGGGGAACTTGATCGCGTCGCGGATGAAGAAGACCTTGAGGTTGTTGCCCACCAGATCCCAGTTGCCGTCGACGGTCTTGAACTTCACCGCGAAGCCACGCGGATCGCGCTCGGTCTCAGGCGACTCCTTGGCGCCCGCGACCGTGGAGAAGCGCACGAACATCGGGGTCTTCACGCCGGTCTCGTTGAGCACGCGGGCACGGGTGTACTTGGACGCCGGCTCGTTGCCGATCTTGCCATAGGCCTCGAAGTAGCCGTGCGCGCCGGCGCCGCGGGCATGGACCACGCGCTCGGGGATGCGCTCACGGTCGAAATGGGTGATCTTCTCGATGAACTGGTAGTTCTCGAGGGTCGCCGGACCGCGCTCGCCCACCGTGCGGGTGCTCTGGTTGTCGCGGACCGGGTGGCCCTGGCGGGTGGTCAGGATCGGGCGCTGGTCGGTCATCGGGCAGTCTCTCCGAGAGGTTGTGTCGAGCCAGGGGACGGATCGGGAGCCGAACGGCTCAAAAACACATCGACCCTGGAATAGTTCTGAGACAGCCTTATGAACCCTCCCCGATCGTTTGGCCAATGCATCGTGGCAAACGTTCTGATAGGCTAAGCCTATGAACCTGTCCGGCCTGTCCCTGCGCGACCTCGAATATGTGGTGGCCGTCGCCGAGGAATCGCATTTCGGCCGTGCCGCCGAACGGTGCAACGTCAGCCAGCCGACCCTGAGCGTGCAGGTACGCAAGCTCGAGGAAGCCCTGGGCCTCGTCCTGTTCGAGCGCGGCAACCGCAGGGTGATGCTCACCCCCGCCGGGCAGGGCATCGTCCGCCAGGCCCGCACGGTCCTGGCCGAGGCGCAGCGCCTGCTCGTCCTGGCGAGCGAGGGACGCGGGGCGCCCCTCACCGGCCGCCTCGTGCTCGCCGCGATTCAGACCCTGGGACCGTACCTCTTCCCCCTCGTCCTGCGCAGCCTGCGCCAGGAGTTTCCCCTGCTGGCCCTGGCGCTCAGCGAGGCCCGCACGGCCGAGATCCTGGAGGGACTCCGCGACGGGCGCATCGATGCCGCCCTGCTGTCCCTGCCGGTGCCGTCGTCGGGACTGACGCTCTCGCCGCTGTTCATCGAGCCGTTCCTCCTCGCCTGCCCGGCCGATCACGCCCTCGCCCGGGGCGGAGCGCTGCGGGCCCGCGACATCGCCGGGCCGGACCTCCTGCTCCTCGACGAGGGCAACTGCCTGCGCGACCAGACCGTGGCGGCCTGCGGCGCCGGAAGTGCCGCGGGCCGCCACGCCACGAGCCTCGAGACCCTGCGCTCCATGGTGGCGGCGGGTGCGGGCTACACCCTGCTGCCGGCGCTGGCCGCGCCGACCAGCCCCGATCCCAGCGGCTTGACCGTGACGCGCGGCTTCGACGTCGACGGACCCGGCCGCACCATCGCCCTTGCCTGGCGGGCCAGCGATCCGCGCGGCGCCGGCCTGTCGCATCTGGCCGCGTTTTTCCGGGCCCATGCGCCCATGGGGACCGCCGCCTGCCGCGACGACGGTGCCGCCCGCCTCCCACGGGCGCGCCGTGACAGCGTGGCCGATCCGGTGTAGCGCGCAGGTCTCCGTCCCCCCCTGCCCCCGGCTCTCGACTTTGCTCCCTTTCCGGTCCCTCGGCCTCTGGACGGCCCTCGTCGCGGCCTCGGGCGCCCTCGCGTATGGCCTCGCCGTCGCGCATTTCCCCGCCGCCCTCCTGCTCGGGCCGATGCTCGCCGCCATCGCGTTCGGCGTCGGCGGCGCCGGGCTCGGGGTCCCGAAACCCGGTTTCCTCGCGGCGCAGGCGATGATCGGCTGCCTCGTGGCGAAAGCCGTGACCACGGAGATCGTCGCCACCATCACGGAGGACGGCTGGCTCATCCTCGCCGTGGTCCTCGTCACCGTGGTGGCGGGCGCCGTCGTCGGCTGGGCCCTGACCCGCCTGCGCATCCTGCCCGGCACCACCGCCGCCTGGGGGTCCTCGCCCGGCGGGGCCGCCGCCATGGTGGCGATGTCGGAAGAGTACGGCGCCGACCCGCGCCTCGTCGCCTTCATGCAGTACGTCCGCGTCGTCGCCGTGGTGCTGTCGGCCTCCGCGGTGGCGCGCCTCCTCACCGATGTCACCGCCCCCGCCGCGCCCGCGCCCGACGCGACGCCGCCGCTGGCCGTGCTGGCGACCCTCGCGGTGGCGGCGGCGGGCTTCGGCCTCGCGCATCTCCTGCGGATGCCGGCCGCCGCCCTCATCGGGCCGATGCTCCTCGGCGCCCTGCTGCACGCCCTGGGCCTCGTCAGCATGGCCCTGCCGATGCCGCTCCTCGACCTCGCCTACGCGACCATCGGCTGGTACGTCGGCCTGCGCTTCCGCCGCGAGACCCTGCGGGAGACCGTCGTCGCCCTGCCGGGCATCCTCGTGGCGACGGTGGCGGTCATCGCCCTCTGCGCGGTCTGGGCTTACGGCCTCACCCGCCTGCTGCGCATCGATTTCCTCACGGCCTACCTTGCCACCAGCCCCGGCGGCCTCGATTCCGTGGCGATCATCGCGGTGGGCTCGAAGGCGGACGTGTCGTTCGTCCTCGCGGTGCAGACCCTGCGGCTGTTCGTGGTGCTGCTCACCGGACCGCTTTTGGCCAAGTGGATCGCCAAGGGCGCGCCGGACAAGGACGCTCCGGCGCAGACCTGACCATGCACGCCCTGTACCTCGCCTTCCTCAATTCCTGGCGCGGCCTCGTCCACGGAGCGCGCACCGAGCGCGCCGTGCGCCTCGAACTCGTTCTCCTCGTCCTCGGCATGCCCCTGGGGCTGCTGCTGGGCACGACCCTGTGGGTGCGCGTCGGCCTGCTGGCGAGCCTGCTCCTCATGCTGGCGGCCGAGTTCCTCAACACCGCCATCGAGAAGCTGTGCGACCATCTCCATCCGGACCATCACCCGAGGATCGGAATCGTCAAGGATCTGGCTTCGGCCGGGACCTTCTCGGCTCAGGGCATCGCGGCCCTGATCTGGATCGCCGCCCTCATCGAGCGGCTCGCTTGACGCGGGAGCGGGGCGTTTGCATTGCCGTCGATTTGCCCCTACCGCCCGTTCGGGAGGTGGGCCACGATGGCAAAGCAGTTCTCGTCGATCAGTGACCGGCATCGGGACTTCATCGCAGCGCAGAAGGTCTTCTTCACCGGTTCCTGTGCCGCGGGGGCGCGGGTCAACATCTCGCCGCGCTCCACCGAGCATCTTCACGTCCTCGGCCCGAACGCGGTCGCGTATCTCGATCTCACCGGCAGCGGCAGCGAAACGGCGGCCCACGTGAAGGCCGAAGGCGCCCTGACGGTGATGCTGTGCGCCTTCGACGGTCCGCCCTCGATTCTGCGCCTGTACGGAAAGGGCTGCATCGCGTTCCGGGGAACGCCGGACTACGTCGCCGTCCTCGATCGCTTCTATGGCAGCGCGGAGCCTGCCGGGGGGCGCCAGATCGTCTTCCTCGCCGTCGACCTCGTACAGACGAGCTGCGGCTATGCGGTGCCGCTCTTCGACCATGTCGGCGAGCGCCCCATCCTCGACCGCTGGGCGCAAGCCCAGGGCGAGGAGGGCTTACGCGCCTACCGGGCCGAGAAGAACGCGGCCAGCATCGACGGGCTGCCGACGGGGTTTCGCGACCCCTAATCGCGCCCTTCGCGAATCGGCCTCCCTCGCTTCTTGTCCGGCAACGGCCTATGTGCGGGCAACAATCTTCCGCACCGCACCACCGCCGGAGCCCGTGTCTCCTTGACCGACTACATCCGAAAGATCCTCACCGCCCGCGTCTACGACGTGGCCATCGAGAGCCCGCTGGATCCGATGCCGCGCATGTCCGCGCGCCTCGGGCGCCCGGTCCTCCTGAAGCGCGAGGACCTGCAGCCGGTGTTCTCGTTCAAGTTGCGCGGGGCCTACAACAAGATGTCGGGCCTCTCCGCGGAGGTGTTGTCGCGGGGCGTCGTCTGCGCCTCGGCCGGCAACCACGCCCAGGGGGTGGCGCTCGCCGCCGCGCGCCTGAACGTGCGCGCCGTCATCGTGATGCCGCGCACCACCCCGGCCATCAAGGTCGATGCCTGCCGGGCACGCGGCGCCGAGGTGATCCTGTTCGGCGACGCCTTCGACGAGGCCCTGGGCCACGCCCGCGAACTGGAGGCGGCCCAGGGCCTGACCTTCCTGCACCCGTTCGACGATCCCGACGTGATCGCCGGCCAGGGCACCATCGGCATGGAGATCCTGACCCAGCATTCCGGGCCCATCGAGGCGATCTTCGTGCCCATCGGCGGCGGCGGCCTGGCGGCCGGCATCGCGACCTTCGTGAAGTACCTGCGGCCCGAGACCAGGGTGATCGGCGTCGAGCCGGACGACGCCGCCTGCATGGCGGCGGCGCTCGCCGCGAACGAGCGCGTCATCCTGCCCACCGTCGGCCTGTTCGCCGACGGCGTCGCCGTGCGCCAGGCCGGCGCGGAGACGTTTCGGCTCTGCCGCGAACACCTCGACGGGGTCATCACCGTCGACACCGACGCCATGTGCGCGGCGGTCAAGGACATCTTCGATGATACCCGCGCCATTTCGGAGCCGTCCGGCGCCCTGGCGCTCGCCGGGGCCAAGGCCTACGCGGCGCGCGAAGGCGGCGGCACCGGGACGCTGGTGGCGATCTCCAGCGGCGCCAACCTCAACTTCGACCGCCTGCGCCACATCGCCGAGCGCGCCGAGCTCGGCGAGCAGCGCGAGGTCCTGCTCGGCGTGACGATCCCCGAACGGCCCGGCGCCTACCGCGCCTTCATCCGGACCCTGGGCCCGCGCGCCATCACCGAGTTCAACTACCGCTACGCGCGGGGTGGCGACGCCCAGATCTTCGTCGGCATCAACCTGCCCGGCGGCGCGCCGGAGAAGCGCGCCCTCATCGCCGAACTGGCGGCGGCCGGCTACCGCGCCCTCGACATGAGCGACAACGAGATGGCCAAGGTCCATATCCGCTACATGGTCGGCGGCCGGGCGACGGGTCTCGCCGACGAGCGCCTCTGCCGCTTCCAGTTCCCCGAGCGCCCGGGCGCCCTGATGAAGTTCCTCGACGGCCTCGGCGACGGGTTCGACATCACCCTGTTCCACTACCGCAACCACGGCGCCGATTACGGCCGGGTCCTGGCCGGCATCGCGGTGCCGCCCGCCGAGCGCGCCCGCTTCGACGCCGCCATCGACGCACTGGGCTATCCCTGCATCGACGAGACCGACAACCCGGCCTACCGGATGTTCCTCGACGACGGGACGGCGGCGACGCACGCTTGAGCGATCGGTCGCCCGCGGCCGGGTTCTCCGCGTGCGGCCGCTTGGGTCCGAAAACGCGAATTGTGCATCAGAAGCAAAACTTACGGTTGTTTACTGAGGCAACACTAGCAATAGGATCAGGATTCAGACCTATTATAGGGACTTGTCTGGACTTGATCGGACGATGGTCCTGCGTGCAGGCGCCTTAATAAGAGATTCTTAGAGTTCTTTCGGCAGAGGAAAGGCCCCTTCTCGTGGTGCCGCCGAATGTCCGCTTTCGCCAGTCTCAAGGTCCGCCTCCCCGCCATCACGGTCGGCCTCGCCCTCGTCAGCGCCACGGCCATGGGGGGCCTGAGCTGGCACTTCGCCCGGTCCGGCCTCGTCGAGGGCGCCCAGAACCGGCTGGAACTGGCGGCGGACGCCCGCAAGATCGGCATCGAACTCGTGGCGGAGCGGGCCGCCGGCGATCTCGCCACCACGGCGGCCAACCCGCAGGTCGGCGGCAACTTCGCGGACCTCGTCGAAGCCCTCGATCCGGCCAAGGCCGACTTCGCCCAGATCGTCCAGGCCTACACGTCTTCGGCCAGACCGGAGGATCGCCTCACCGCCGAGGCGACGGGCACCATGTACGGGCGCCGTCACGGCAAGGTGCAGGAGGTGGCGCGCAAGCTCGTCGAGCGGCGCGGCTACGCCGACCTCATCTTCGTCTCCGAGGACGGGCGCCTCGTCTACACCACCACGAAAGGCGCGGATTTCGCCCACGCCCTGTCCGAGCGCGCGTTCGCCGAAACCGGCCTCGCCCGCCTGGTCCAGCGCCTGAGGGCGGGCGAGGCGGACGCGACCCTGTTCGAGGATTTCGCGCCCTACCCGGCCGAGGCCGGTCCCTCCGCCTTCCTCGGGCGGTCCATCGCGCGCCGCGCCAACGTCGCCATGGGAACCGGCCAGGCGGCCGAGCGCGTCGGCTTCGTGGTGATGCGCGTCACGCCCGCCCTGTTCGACCGGACCCTGTCCGATCGCGGCGGCCTCGGCGACACCGGTCAGGTCGTGGCGGTCGGCGCCGACGGGCGCCTGCGCAGCAATGCCCCCCTGGGTGGCGGTGCGACCGCCGGAACCGAGGCCGCGGGGTTCGGCCTGACGCCGGCCCTCCTCGGCACCGGCCACGCCTTCGGCTACGCGGCCGCCGACGGCGAGCGCATGGCGGCGACGGCCAAGGTCTCGGTCATGGGCGCGCCGTGGACCCTGGTCGCCACGCAATCCGACGACGAGATCCTCGGTGCCGTGGCGACCCTCACCCGCGCCCTCGCCCTTGCGGCCCTCGGCGTCCTCGCGGCCACGGCGCTCCTCGGCCTGCTGTTCGCGCGCTCCATCGTCCGTCCCCTCGGCGCCCTCACCCGGGCGCTGGACGCCCTCGCCCGCCGCGAGACCCTGGCCGACGTGCCGGGCGCCGGCCGCACCGACGAGATCGGCGGCATCGCCCGCGCCGTCGTCACCATCCGGGACATCTCCCTCGAGGACGCGGCCCGGCAGCTCGAGACGAATGCGGCCGCGCGGATGCGCGAGGAATCCGATCGGCGCGCCCTGCTCGCCGACCTCGCCGACGGCTTCGAGCGCTCGGTCGGCCGCATCGTCGAGACGGTCTCGCAGGCGGCCTCCGGCCTCAACCACGCCTCGGACAGCATGATCAGCGCCGTGGCCGGGACCGCGCGGCGCTCCGGCACCGTGGCGGCGACGGCGCACGAGACCGCCGGGAACGTCGACGCCGTCGCGGCGGCGGCGGAGGAACTCGGCGCGACGGTGGAGGAGATCGGCCGTCAGGTCGAACAGGCCGCCGACATGTCGCGCAATGCCGTGGACGAGGCGAGCCGCACTGCCGAGACCATGCGCCGGCTCTCGGCCGCCGCCGCCCGCATCGGCGACGTCGTCGGGATCGTCTCGCAGATCGCCGGCCAGACCAACCTGCTGGCGCTCAACGCCACCATCGAGGCGGCCCGGGCCGGCGAAGCCGGACGCGGCTTCGCCGTGGTCGCGGCCGAGGTCAAGAGCCTGGCCGAGCAGACCGCGCGCGCGACCACGGAGATCGGCCAGCAGGTGGAGGCGATCCAGGCCGCCACCGGGGAGGCCGCCGGCGCGATCCAGGGCATCGTCAGCCGCATCGAGGGCATGAGCCAGGTCACCGGCAGCATCGCGGCGGCCGTCGAGGAGCAGGGCGTCACCACCCAGGAGATCGTCCGCAACATGGGCCAGGCCTCGGCCGGCACCGGGGCGATGACGCAGGACATCGCGGCGGTGGCCCGATCCGCCGACGAAGCCGGGACCTCCGCCGGACAGGTCCAGCAGGCCTCCGCCGACCTCGCACGCCAGTCCGAGAGCCTGCGGGCGGAAGTCGACGGGTTCCTCGCCACCGTGCGGGCCGCCTGAGCCGGCTTCCCACCGATCGGACGATCCCGGTCTGCTCCGACGCTCGGGATCGCCCGAGCGTCGGACGTTTACTGAGTCGTCTCAGAAGCTCACCGCCCGGACCCGGCGCACCTGCGGGATCGCGTCGATCTGCTTCACTACCGCCTCCGAGACTGGCGCATCCACCGCGCAGAAGCAGATGGCGCTGCCGCCCTCTTCCTCGCGGCCGAGGTTGAACGTCGCGACGTTCACCCCGGCGTCGCCCAGGATGCTGCCGAGCCGCCCGATGAAGCCCGGCTTGTCGTGGTTGCGCACGTAGAGCATGTGGCGCGCGAACGCCGCGTCGATGGCGATGGAGCGGATCTCGATGACGCGGGGCTTGCCGTCGTGGAACACAGTGCCGGCGGCGTCGCGCGGCATGTCCTCGGCGTCGACGGTGATGCGGATCACCGATTCGAAGTCCGTGGCCGCGCCCTCGCGCTTGATCTCGTCGACGACGATGCCGCGCTCCCGCGCCAGTGCCGGCGCCGACACCATGTTGATGTCCTGGAGGAACGGCCGCAGCACCCCGGTGATGGCCGCCGAGGTCAGGGCGCGGGTGTTCATGGCGGCCACCGCCCCCTCGTAGGTGATGCGGATGCCCTTGATCGGCGCTTCCGTGAGCTGGCCGAGGAACGAGCCGAGCTTTTCCGCCAAGGCGACGAAGGGTTTCAGGCGCGGCGCCTCGTCGGCGGAGATGGACGGGAAGTTGATGGCGTTGGTGATGGCGCCCTGGAGCAGGTAGTCGGACATCTGCTCGGCCACCTGAAGGGCGACGTTCTCCTGCGCCTCGTTGGTGGAGGCGCCGAGATGCGGCGTGCAGATGACGTTCGGGTGCCCGAACAGCGGGTTCTCCCTGGCCGGCTCGGTGACGAACACGTCCAGCGCCGCCCCCGCGACGTGGCCGGAATCGAGGGCGGCGCGCAGGGCGACCTCGTCGACGAGGCCGCCGCGGGCGCAGTTGATGATCCGCACCCCGCGCCTGGTCTTCGCCAGCGCCTCGGCCGACAGGATGTTGCGGGTCTTGTCCGTCATCGGCACGTGCAGGGTGATGATGTCGGCCCGCGCCAGCAGGGCGTCGAGTTCGACCTTCTCGACGCCGAGTTCGACGGCGCGCTCCGGCGACAGGTAGGGGTCGTAGGCCACGACCTTGAGCTTGAGGCCGATGGCCCGGTCGGCCACGATGGCGCCGATGTTGCCGCAGCCGATGACGCCGAGCGTCTTGGCCGTCAGCTCGACGCCCATGAAGCGGTTCTTCTCCCACTTGCCGGCCTGGGTCGAGGCATCGGCCTGGGGCAGCTGGCGGGCCAGCGCGAACATCAGCGCGATGGCGTGCTCGGCGGTGGTGATGGAATTGCCGAACGGCGTGTTCATCACGATGATGCCCCGCGCGGTGGCGGCCGCCACGTCGACGTTGTCGACGCCGATGCCGGCCCGGCCGATGACCTTGAGGCGGCCCGCCTCGGCGATGACCTTGCTGGTGACCTTGGAGGCCGAGCGGATGGCGAGGCCGTCGTAATGGCCGATGATGGCCGCGAACGCCTCCTTGTCCTTGCCGAGGTCGGGGATGAAATCGACGTCGATGCCGCGATCGCGAAAGATCTGCACGGCGGCGTCGGAGAGGGCGTCGGAAATAAGCACCTTGGGAGCAGCCATGACGGCCTCCGGGATTTTGGGGAAAAGGGGATTTTTCGGGTGACGCGCAGGGTACCTCACCCCCTCCCTGCGAATGACCGCCTGCACACGGGGCGCGGGACGCACGGGTTCCCCCTCCTGGAAGGAGAGGGAGCCCGTTGCGCCTTACGCCGACACATCCGTCGGTGGGAGGGCTGCCTTATGGGGGAAGGAAGCGCGCCGCAGTCCTACGCGGCCTGCGCGAGCTTCGCCTTCTCGGCGGCGAACGCCCAGTCGAGCCACGGCATCAGGGCTTCGAGGTCCGAGGCCTCCACCGTGCCGCCGCACCAGATGCGCAGGCCCGCGGGGGCGTCGCGGTAGGCGCCGATGTCGTAGGCGATGCCCTCGCGGTCGAGGGTGTCGGCCATGCCCTTGGCCACGGCCTCCACGGCCTTGTCGCCCTTGGCCAGCACGTCCGGATCGGTGATGACGAGGCACACGCCGGTGTTGGTGTAGGTGGCGGAATCCGCGGCGAGATGGCCGATCCAGGGCGTGCGGGCCACCCAGTCGTGGACCACCTTCGCGTTGGCGTCGGCCCGCGCGTGGAGCGCGTCGAGGCCGCCGATGCCCTGGGCCCATTTCAGGGTGTCGAGGTAATCCTCCACCGCCAGCATGGACGGCGTGTTGATGGTGTCGCCCTTGAAGATGCCCTCGATGAGCTTGCCGTCCTTGGCCATGCGGAAGACCTTCGGCACCGGCCAGGCGGGCGTGTTGCCCTCGATGCGCGCGACGGCGCGGGGCGAGAGCACGATCATGCCGTGCGCGGCCTCGCCGCCCATGACCTTCTGCCAGGAGAAGGTCACGACATCGAGCTTGTCCCAGGCCAGCGGCATGGCGAAGGCGGCCGAGGTGGCGTCGCAGATGGTGACGCCCTCGCGGTCGGCGGCGATCCAGTCGCCGTTCGGCACCCGCACGCCGGCGGCGGTACCGTTCCAAGTGAAGATGACGTCGTTGTGCCGGGTATCGACGGCCGCGAGGTCCGGCAGGATGCCGTATGCGCCGACATGGACCTTCGGCGCGATCTTGAGTTCCTTCAGGGCGTCCGTGACCCATTCGAGGCCGAACGCCTCCCAGGCCACGACCTCCACGGTCTTCGGCCCGAGCATCGACCACATGGCCATCTCGACGGCGCCGGTGTCGGAGGCCGGCACGATGCCGATGCGGTAATCGGCCGGGACCTGCAGCACCGCGCGGGTGAGGTCGATGGCTTCCTTGAGCTTGGCCTTGCCGAGGGCGGAGCGGTGCGAGCGCCCGAGGGCGGCGCCTTCGAGGGCCTGGAGGCTCCAGCCGGGGCGCTTGGTGCAGGGACCGGACGAGAAATTCGGCACGCGGGGGCGCGTGGTGGGTCGGCTCATGATGGTCATCCTTCCAGATGAAAGCTCCTCGTTGGGGAGGAGTGGCCCGCCCGGAGCGATGCACCGCGACCCACCCGAAGGCAAGTTTCTTTTTGTGAAGATTAGTCGGCGTTCGACGAATGCCGTTTGAGGCAGCCTACAGGCGGCGCGTCCACTGCATCACGACTTGTGGATCAGGACTCGGGCGCATCCAGCAGGTCCGGCCGGCGGGCGCGGGTGAGGCGCAGGGATTCCTCCGCCCGCCACCTGGCGATGGCCCCGTGGTTGCCGCCGGTGAGCACGTCCGGGATGGTGCGCCCCTCCCAGTCCCGCGGCCGGGTGTAGTGCGGGTATTCGAGGCGGCCGCCCTCGAAGCTTTCCTCGACGCCCGACGCCGCCTTGCCCATGACGCCGGGCAGCAGGCGCACGCAGGCGTCGAGCAGGGTGAGCGCCGCGATCTCGCCGCCCGACAGCACGTAGTCGCCGATGGAGACCTCCTCCAGGCCGCGGCCTTCGATGACGCGCTCGTCGACGCCCTCGAACCGGCCGCAGACGACGATGACGCCCGGCCCCTCGGTCAGGGCGCGCACGCGGGCCTGGGTCAGGGGTTTTCCGCGCGGGCTCATGAGCAGGCGCGGGCGCGGGTCGTCGGCCGGGGCCGCCGCGTCGAGGGCCGCCGCGAGCACGTCGCAGCGCAGGACCATGCCGGCGCCGCCCCCGGCCGGGCTGTCGTCGACGGCCCGGTGGCGGCCCAGCCCATGCTCGCGGATCTGGCGGGCCTCTAATGCCCAGGTGCCCCGCACCAGGGCCTCGCCCGAGAGGGAGTGGCCGAGGGGCCCGGGAAACATCTCCGGGTAGAGGGTGAGGATCGTGGCGTGCCAAGCCATGCTCGTCGGAGTCATGCTGTTGGAAGTCATGCTTATCGAAGTCATGCTGCTCCATGACGCGGGCCGGGCCGGCGGGTCAACGCGCCATGGCCCGGCACTTCCGCGGGGCGGCGGCGGTTATCCCGCCATGATGCGCCTCGTCCCCTTCGCCGTCGCCCTTTTCACCCTGCCGGCCCTCGCCGCCGAGCCCCTCGGGCCGCCGGGCGCCCCGGCCGCCGCCTTCCCCAAGCCCGACCGGCCGGTGGCGGAGATCATCGCCCCGCTCTGGGCGCTGGAGGGCCAGCGCGACCGCGTCGACGAGGTCGGGCAGGTCGCCCGCCTGATGGGGATCGCGCCGGGCCAGACCGTGGCGGATATCGGCGCGGGGAGCGGCTACTACAGCGTGCGGCTGGCCGAGCGCGTCGGCCCGCAGGGCCGTATCCTCGCCGAGGACGTGACCCCGTCCTACCTCGCCGACCTCGAGCGCCGGGTGGCGAACCTCCCCAACGTCACGGTGGTGCGGGGCGAGCCGCACGATCCCCGGCTCCCCCCGGCCTCCGTCGATGCCGCCGTCCTCGTCCACATGTACCACGAGATCACCCAGCCGTTCGGCCTGCTCCACAACCTCGCGGCGGCGATGAAGTCCGGCGGCCGGGTCGGCATCGTCGACGCCGACGCGATCCCGTCGCGGCACGGCACGCCGCCGGCCCTGCTCCGCTGCGAGCTCGCCGCCATGGGCTACCGCGAGACCGGGTTCTCGGTCCTCGATGGCGGGGTCGGCTACCTCGCGATCTTCGAGGCCCCCGCCGTCGCGGCCCGGCCGGAACCGGCGGCGATCCGGACCTGCCCGGACACGGCGACGCGGGCCGCCCCGACCCGCCGCTGACGGGCTTCACCCTTCGGTAGTGGCCGGCGCCCTACGGTTCCGTCGGACCTGTTCGACGGGAGACGCAGCGTGATCCTCGGCCTGTGGCTCGACCTTCCGGTCTGGCTGATCTTCACCACCCTCGCCGGCGTGTTCGCCGCCGCCACGGGGCTGTTCGTGCTCCTGAGCAACCTGCCCTGGACGCGACCCGCCGTGCTGTTCGTCGGCACCGGTGTGATCCCGGCCTACTTCACGGCGATCTCGGTGCTGCTCGCCCTGCTGACGGGGTTCGTCGCCAACGACGCCTGGGAGCGCCAGCGTCAGGCGGCGCGGGTGGTGCAGAACGAGCGCTCGAACCTGCTCGCCGTCCACGACCTCAGCCTCGCCACCGTGTCGGACATGCGCGAGATCCGCACCGCCCTCGTGGCCTACGCCGACGCCCTGATCACCGACGAATGGCCGAAGATGACGGACGGGCTGTCGTCCCTGGAGGCGGGCGCGGCCCTGGGGCGTCTCATGGCGGTGGCGGCCGACCCGAAGCACGACGTCGCCGGACAATCCGCCCACGCCCTGCTGCTCGACGCGGTGATGAACCTGCGCACGGCCCGGGGCGAGCGCCTCGCCCTCAGCGATGCCCAGGGCGACCAGTCGAAATGGCTGACCCTGATGGTGCTCGCCGGGCTGACCCTCGTTTCCATCGGCCTCGTCCACCTCGAACGCCCCATGGCGCAGGTGACGACCCTGACGCTGTTCTCCGTCGCCATGGTGACGACCCTCGGGGTCATCGCGCTCCACGAGCGCCCCTTCGACGGCCCCATGGCCATGAGCCCGACACCCATCGAGCGGGCGAAGGCGGTGATGCTGGAGGGGCGCGGGTAGCTGTCGGCGAGGCTGCTGCCTGTTTGACCCCGGATTTGGTGGAGCGGGTCGGACCCGGCTTCGCGCGACGGACGTGCTCGAACGCGGCCGCGCCGTTCGCCCGGGACGGGGCTCAACCGAGCGCGTCGTGTCAGCCGATGCATTCGATGAACGCGTCGTTGGCCATCATCGACACCCGGTCCCGCCCGCCCGCCTTGGCCGCATAGAGGGCCACGTCGGCCCGCCGCATCACGCCGTCCATCCCGTCCCGGCCCGACCATGTCGCGACCCCGATACTGACCGTCAGGCCCACGCGTTCCTCCCCCGGCGTGGGCACCCGCAACGCCGCGCAACGCCGCCGGACGTTGTGCGCCACCACCGCGGCCGCCC
>NZ_VRUZ01000190.1:0-1767 GCF_008039485.1 Methylobacterium sp. WL69
GCACCACCACGACGTCGTCGGCGGTGACCGCCGTCATGCCGAAGCCGCCGATGAAGTAGGCCGAGCCGTCCACCCCGACGAAGCGGCGGTAGAGCCCCTGCACCGCCGAATTGGGCTAAGGACGCACGGGGCGGTCCGGACGACGGTCGCCGCCGACCTTTTCCGGCGTCAGGGATGAGCGTGCCCGCGTGATCGAAACCGTGATGATCTTCGCGCTCGGCTTCCTCGCCGCCGCGTTGTGCGCCCTGCTGGTGCTGCCGGCCGTGAACGCCCGGGCCCTGCGCCTGTCGCGCCGGCGGATCGAGGCGCGCCTGCCCCTGTCCGTGGCCGAGGTCGCCGCCGAGAAGGACCACCTGCGGGCCGAGTTCGCCGTGGCCCGCCGGCGCCTGGAGCGCCGGGTCGAGGCCGTGCACGCCGTGCGCCACGCCGACATGGCGGCCATCGGCGCCCGCACCCTGGAGGCCGCCGCCCTGTCGCGCCAGGTCGAGGCGAAGGATGCGACCCTTGAGGAACGTCGCGCCGAGATCGCCGAGACCCGCGCCACCCTGGCGGACGTCACCCGCGACCTGACGTCGGCGCGGACCGAGGGCGCGGTCGGCCTCGCCACCCTGCGGGTCCTGGAGGACGCCCATCGCGACCTCCTCGACGACCTCGTCCGGCGTCACCATGCCGGGCCCCTGAATCGGCTCGATGCCAAGACCCTCGCCGAGACCTTTGCCGACCCCGGTGCCGCGCCCGGCGGCCCCGATGCGGACGCCCCCGACCTCGCGGCCCGCTGCGCCGCCCTCGCCGCCGAGCGCGAGAGCCTGCGGGCGAGCCTCGCCGCCGCCGAGGACGCCCTGGCGCAGGCCGAAGACGCCCTGGCGCAGGCGAAAGCCCGCCTGGGCGCCGAGGACGCCGCCACCGCCGCCCTGCGGGTGCGGATCGCCGACGTGGCCGACGGCCTCCTGCGCCGCGACCGCCTTCCCGCCGTCGACGCCTACCCGCTCGCGCCCTCCTGAGCACACGGTCCGGTGCGCCGTTGCCTCCGGTTCAGGCAACGGGGTAGATAAGCGAACTTTCCATGCGTTGACCATGCATGTGCCTTGTTTCGACCACGCAAGCCCATCATCCGGTCGCCCATTCCCCCTGACTTCGAGACGGACCGCGCCCCTATGGCCAAGACACTGACATCGCTCGTCCTCGCCCTGGCCGCCACGGCGGCCCTGACCGCCGCTCCGGCCCTGGCGCAGACGGCCCCGCAGACCAAGCGCGGCAACGAGACCCTGAAGAAGTACTGCACCGGCGATTACCTGACCTATTGCGGCAACCTGTCCCCCGACGATCCGGCCATGGACAAGTGCTTCCAGACCAACTGGGCCAAGCTGTCCGAGAATTGCCGCCGGGCCATAGACGCCTACGAGAAGAACCCCGCCAACAAGAAGGGCTGAGGCCGCGCCCGGGGCGGGTTCCGTATGGGACCCGCCTCGGGACCTGCGGGAGACGGCCTTGGGATAAGCGCGGCCGTTTCCCTCGCGTCGCGGGCCGGCAGACGCTATGGTGCCGGCCACCCGGTGCCGGACCCCACAGCCTCGATGCCCAGATCTTACGGCGCGTTCCCGCGCCCCCTCACGATCCTCGCGGCCCTCGGCCTCGTCGCCCTGGCAACTTCCGGCTGCGGCCGGCGCGGCGGCCTCGAGCCGCCGCCCGGCTCCGCCGCCCCGAGCGTGCCCGCATCGCGGGTCTCCACGGGGGCGACCGCGCCGGCGAGCCCGCGGGCCCTGCCCC
>NZ_VRUZ01000191.1:0-1705 GCF_008039485.1 Methylobacterium sp. WL69
CTCCCCCCATTGCCGGCGATCGCATCCGCACATCTTAGCGCGATGCGGCCCTCCTCCCCTTGCGGGGAGGAGCGGGAGGTGGGGGTGGCAGGGTGACCCTCGGTGTCCGCGGACCGCCCGCGTGAGCCTGTCACCTGCGGAGGCTGGCGGAGCCACCCCTAACCCCTCCCCGCAGGGAGGAGGGGGAGGAACGCGCCGGCCGAGGCGGGACGGCCTTCCATCCCAAGGGGGTGATACAATATAACACCATCAGCCCCGGCCGCGTTCGCCCGGAAACTCGAAAAGAGCCGCCATGTCCGACAGCCCGAACCCCGACAGCCCGAACCCCGCCTCTCAAAAAATCCCCGTGACCGTGCTCACGGGTTATCTCGGCGCCGGCAAGACCACGCTGCTCAACCGCATCCTCACGGAGAATCACGGCAAGCGCTACGCGGTGATCGTCAACGAGTTCGGCGAGATCGGCATCGACAACGACCTCGTCATCGGCGCCGACGAGGAAGTGTTCGAGATGAACAACGGCTGCGTCTGCTGCACCGTGCGCGGCGACCTCATCCGCATCATGGACGGGCTGGTGAAGCGGCGCGGCAAGTTCGACGCCATCATCGTCGAGACCACGGGCCTCGCCGACCCCGCCCCCGTGGCCCAGACCTTCTTCATCGACGAGGATGTCGGCGGCGCCGCCCGCCTCGACGCCGTGGTGACGGTGGCCGACGCCAAGTGGCTGACGGAGCGCCTCAAGGACGCCCCCGAGGCCAAGAACCAGATCGCCTTCGCGGACGTGATCCTGCTCAACAAGGCCGATCTGGTGGAGCCCGCCGACCTCGACCGCGTCGAGGGCCTGATCCGGTCCATCAACCCCTACGCCAAGGTCCACCGCACCAGCCGCTGCGACGTGCCCCTCGACCAGGTCCTCGACCGCAACGCCTTCGACCTGTCGCGCATCCTCGACATCGAGCCCGACTTCCTGGAAGAGGGCCACCATCACCACCACGACGACGAGATGCAGTCGGTCTCCGCCCGCATCGACGGCCCCGTCGATCCCGAAAAGTTCATGCCGTGGATCTCGACCCTGACCCAGGTCCAGGGACCCGACATCCTGCGCTGCAAGGGCATCGTCGCTTTCCCGGACGAGCCCCAGCGCTTCGTGTTCCAGGGCGTCCACCAGATCCTCGACGGCGACCTCCAGGGGCCCTGGAAGGACGGCGAGGCCCGGGTGTCGCGGGTGGTGTTCATCGGGCGCAAGCTCGACCCGGAGGCGATCCGCGCCGGGTTTTACGATTGCAAGGCCTGAGGGCCGGCCCCGATTTGGTCACGGTGGGGCGCCACACGGCACCCATGAACCCGATGTCCCGCATCGGGACACGTCCGGCGACGCGCCCTCTTCGCGCCGCCTCGGCCCCCCGGGCGGACGTCGGCTGACCCCATCGGAGAGGTCCGAGCGATGAAGAAACGTGTTCTGGTTGCCCTCCTCGGCCTCCTGGTCCTCCCGGCGACCGTGCAGGCCGCGAGCAACACCGTCATGGGCGTCGGCACGGGGGCGGTGGCCGGCGCCGTGGTCGGCGGTCCCATCGGGGCCGTGGTCGGCGCGGTGGTGGGCGGCGTCGTCGGCTCCAACTCCGAGCGGGCCCGGCCCCGCCGCGCCCGACGGGCCAAGGTTTTTCGCACACGGCGCCAAGCCGGGCCGGCGCGGCCCGTGACCGTGGCC
>NZ_VRUZ01000192.1:0-1679 GCF_008039485.1 Methylobacterium sp. WL69
CGTTCGGGGCCGCCCTCGCGCGCCTGCGCCGCCTTGCGCGCACCCCCGACGCGGAGGCCGCCTACGGCGACGCTTTGCGCGCCCTCCATCGCGGCCTCGACGCCACCGACGGGCGCCGGGTGCTGGCCGACGATCTGCCGGGCTTCCTCGCCCGCCACCCCGCCTACCGGCCGGACGCGGCGGGTCTGGCCGACCTGCTCTCCGCCTCGCGCCTCGCCTTCTTCGGTCCCGGTCCCGCCGCCGCCCGCGCCGCCCTGCCCTGGCCCCATCTCGAAGCCCTGGCCTGGCGCCTGGCCGCGGCCGAGCGGGCGGCGTGATGGGCGACACCCTCGCGCGATTCACCGTCGATGCGCCCCTGGTGCTGTGGCTGCTGCCACTGGCCCTGCTGCCGTTCCGGGCTTCGGCCCAGCGCGTCGTGCCCGTGGCCGCCATCGACGCCGGTCCGGCCGATCCGCTCTCGCGGGCGCTCGGTTGGGCCCTGCGCATCGCCGGTTGCCTGGCGCTGGCGGGCCTCATCGTCGGCATCGCCGGCCCGTACCGCCGGGGCGCGACCGTCACCCGCACGGGCATCGGCGCCCAGGTCTCGATCCTCGTCGACCGCTCGGGCAGCATGAACGAGACCTTCGCCGGGCGTCAGCCCTCGGGCGCCGAGGAATCGAAGGCCGCCGCCTCCCGCCGCCTGCTCGGCGACTTCGTCGGCAGCCGCGCCCACGATCAGTTCGCCGTCACCGCCTTCTCGACGGCGCCCATGCTGGTGGTGCCGATGACCGACCGGCACGAGGCCGTGCGCGCCGCCATCCGGGCCATCGACCGGCCGGGCCTCGACTACACCAACGTGGCGCGCGGCCTCGCCATGGGCCTGTCGCAGTTCGGACCCCAGGCCGCCAACGTCTCGCGGGCGCTGCTCATCGTCTCCGACGGCGCGGCGGTGATCGATCCGCGCGTCCAGGGCACCCTACGGGCCGAGTTCGCCAGGATCCGGCCCAACCTCTACTGGCTGTTCCTGCGCACCAAGGGCTCGCCCGCCATCGCCGACAAGCCCGCCGGCGAGGACACGCCCCAGGCGGCGCCCGAGCGCCACCTCGACCTGTTCTTCAAGAGCCTCGGCACGCCCTACCGGGCCTTCGAGGCGGAGGGCCCCGAGGCCGTCGCCGCCGCCATCCGCCAGATCGAGGCCCTGGAGCGCGACCCCATTCCCTACACCGAGCGGCGCCCGCGCCGCGACCTGTCGTGGGTCGCCTTCGGGCTGGCGCTGCTCGGGCTGCTTCTCCTCGTGGCGGGCAAGCTCGCGGAGGCGGACGTGCGGCGGGGACGGGGGGGCCTTCCGCAGGCGGCCGAGGCTCCATCCGAAAGGATCGCCGCATGAACCCGGCTTCGCACCGTTCCACCCCGTTGGCGCGCATCCCCCTCGCCCCGCCCGGTGGTGACGGCTCCCGCGGATCGCGCATCGGGCACGGGTCCCCTCTCCTGGAAGGAGAGGGACAGGGTGAGGTGTGTGACCTTTCCGGAGAATCCACACACCTCACCCCAACCCTCTCCTTCCAGGAGAGGGGGCCCGTCGCGTTTCATGCCAACGCGTCTGGTCCCTGCCGAAAAGCGATCTCGCGGATGCATGACGGTGCGGAGGCCGGACGATGACGGCACTCGCCTTCCCCACCGAACGCACCGCCCCCGCCCTC
>NZ_VRUZ01000193.1:0-1633 GCF_008039485.1 Methylobacterium sp. WL69
CGCGGGGGACCGCGCCGCTCGGCGCCATCCGGCTTCGCGAAGGCGCGCGACGCGCCCTGACCACGCGGCGCGTCGTCCCGGCGCGGAGGCCGGGCATCGTTGTCGAAACGGCGCTGCTGCGGGCGCGCCGCCTCGCTCGGGCGGGCGGCCGCTTCGTTCTGGCGCGCGGCGCGGGCATCCGACTGGCGGACGGTGCGCATCGGACGCTCGGCCGCGCCCGTCTCGTCGCGGCGGGCGCCGCGGTCGCGACGGTGCGGCTCGGGCGCCGGCTCCTGCGGGCTCGCCTTCAGGCGCTCCACGAGAACGCGGCGGTCGCCGGTCCCGATGGAGCCGACGCGCTCGCGGCCGCGCGCGGCGGCGGCCTCACGCTCGGCCTTCGGATCGGCGCCCCGGCGCGGGATCTTGACCCGACGCGGACCGTCCTCCTGCGGGGCCTCTTCCTCGGCACGCCAGACGGAGCGGCGCGGGCCGGCGCTGTTGCCGCCGGTGGGCACCCGGGCGGGGGCCGTCGGCTTGTACATGGGGCGGTCGCCGCCCCGCGACGGACCCCGGTCGGACCCGCGCGCGGGCCGGGCCTCGCCGTCGTCGCCATCGCGGCGCTCGCGCTGCTGGGCCGCCGAGGCGCTGCGGGCCGGCTGCTTCGCCTGCTGCTTCGGGGAGCCGAACGGCGCGATGGGCTCGCGCACGGGGCTCTCGAAATCGACGCCCGCCTGATCGGATAGGCCGGGCCCGAGCTGCTCTTTCAGCACCTTGGTGCGAATTTCTTCCGTCAGCCCGGCCTCGAGGTCGCCGAGCTGGAACGGCCCGAACGACAGGCGGATCAGCCGGTTCACGGCGAGGCCGAGATGCTCGAGGATGCGCTTGACCTCGCGGTTCTTGCCCTCGCGCAGGCCGAGCGTCAGCCAGAGGTTGTCGCCCGACGCACGGTCGAGGACCGCGTCGATGGGGCCGTAATCCATCCCGTCGATGGTGACGCCCTTGCGCAGCTTGTCGAGCTCGGCCTGATTGGTGTCGCCGTGGGCCCGCACGCGGTAGCGCCGCAGCCAGCCCGTATCCGGGTGGGCGATGACCTTGGCGAGGCCGCCGTCATTGGTCAGCAGCAGCAGGCCCTCGGTGTTGATGTCGAGGCGGCCGATGGCCACCACCCGGGGCAAATCCTCGGGCAGGGCCTCGAACACCGTCTGGCGCCCCTCGGGATCGCGGGCCGTGGTCACGAGCCCGCGCGGCTTGTGGTAGATCCACAGGCGGGTGCGCTCGCGCTCGGGCAGGGGCTCGCCGTCGACGGTGATCACGTCATCCGCCGTCACGTTGATGGCCGGCGAAGTCAGGATCTTGCCGTTGAGGGTCACGCGGCCCTGTTCGATCATGACCTCGACGTCGCGGCGCGAGGCGATGCCGGCCCGGGCGATGGCCTTGGCGATCCGGTCGCCCTCGTGGGCCGACGCGTCCTTGTCCGCTTCGCCGGCTTCCGACGGCGCCCGCTCGGCGACGGGCCTGGGCAGGGGAACCGCCTTGCGCCGGAGAGGTGCATCCCCCCCACGCGACGGCATCGCGGCCTTGCGGACCTTGGGCTGCTCCTCGGCCGTGGGACCCGGCACCCCAGCATCGGTGGCGGGGGTCCAGGGGGCGGGCG
>NZ_VRUZ01000194.1:0-1415 GCF_008039485.1 Methylobacterium sp. WL69
GCATGGGGACGGAGCATGGGGACGGGCCATCGACGGAACGTCGCGGGATCGCCCGCCTTGAACCTGGGGCCCCGGTCGTCTAGGCATGAAAACCGAAGCCCGCCAATGATTTAGTGTGATTCCAAACAACCGCCCGGACCCCCTGCCATCGACGATCCGGCCGGCGGTCGGCCGATGCGCGCGGGGATGCCCCGGCGGGCGGGAATGGTGATGGGCGCCTTGGCCTTCGCGGACCGGATCGGGGCGGGCCTCGCGGCCCTGCGGCCCCTCGCGCCGTTCTTCTGCCTGTACGTGTCGTTCGGGGCGACCCTCGGCTTCCTGTCGGGCGGGGCGCCCCTGATCCTGCGGGCGCGCGGCCTGGAGCTCGCCGAAATCGGCCTGCTGCAGCTCATCAACCTGCCGGTGGGCCTCACCTTCCTGTGGGCCGCCGCCCTCGACCGGGTCCGGCTGCCGTTCCTCGCGCACCGCGTCGGCTGGATCGCCGCCGCGCAGGCGACGACGGTCGCCCTGCTGCTCGTGCTCAGTCTCGGCGAGCACTGGCCGCTCCCGGCCCTCCTGGCCCTGGCCATCGTGGCCTGCGCCGGCAGCGCCACCATGGACATCGCCCTGGAGGCCCTGGTGGTGGAGACCGTGCCGGCGGAGCGGCGGGCCTATGTCGCCTCGGCGAAGCTCTGCGGCGCCTCCCTCGGGGGCATCCTCGGCGTGGGCATCCTCGTCGGGTCCTACGACAGGATCGGCTGGCACGCGGCCATCCTGGCCTGCGCCGCCCTGAACGCGGCGGCCCTGGTGCCGATCCTCGCCTATCCGGAACGGCGCCTGCACGGGGCCGGGGGCGCGCCGGAGCGGTGGTCGGGGTCGCTCGCACGCCTGCGCGCCCTGGTGTCGCGCATCCTCGTCCTCGGGGCCTACTTCGCCGCCGCCTACCTCATCTCGGGGCCCAACACCCTGGCGCTCCTCGACCTCGGGGTCCCGCTGCCGCAGGTCGGCTTCCTGACCGGCACGGTCCTGCCCGGCGTCAACCTCTGCATGGCCCTGGTGGCGGGCGGGCTGGCCGCGCGCTTCGGCACCGTCGGCCTCATCACCGTCGGCGGGCTCGGCGTCCTCGCCTCCGGTGGCCTGATGGCCGCCGCCTGCGCCGCCGGGGCGGTGGGGCTCGCCGTGGCGGCGACGGTCCTGAACTTCGTCTGCGGCGGCCTCCTCGGCGTGCCGGTGTTCAACATGATCTACCGCTGGGCCCAGGGTCCCCGGCCCGCCACGGACTACGCCCTGCTGTTCGGGGCGGCCTTCTTCGCGGCGATGCCCCTGCGCGTGGCGTCCCCGGCGCTCGCCGGCTGGCTCGGGTGGCCGGGCTACTTCGCGGCGGCGCTGCCGGTCTACGCCGCCGCCGTCGTCGCCCTCGCCGCCATGGTGGCGCG
>NZ_VRUZ01000195.1:0-1350 GCF_008039485.1 Methylobacterium sp. WL69
TCGGACGCCTCAAGCAGTATCGCCGCATCGCCACCCGCTACGAGAAGCGGGCGGCCAACGACCTCGCCATGGTCACACTCGGCATGACCATGCTCTGGCTCACATGACCTCGCAGAGACGACCTAGTCACAACGCATCCCGGTATTGCACCGCTTCTAATTCTCAATTGCGGCTCGCTGCTCCCAATTTCGAAAGCGACGTGCAATGAGCAGGTCAAATCACAAGTCCTTGATGAAGTAGAAACCCAGGTTGCGATCACTTGTAGGAGCATTATAGGCCGGGAAAATGTGCGTTCTACTGATAATTTCTTCGATCTTGATGGCGATTCCCTCTTGCTAGCTCGCCTCCATGAGCGATTGACCGGCGCGTTCGACGCCGAATTTTCCTTGGGCGATCTTTTCCGCCGCACGACCGTTCGCGATCAAGCTGGTCTTTTTCGCTCTTCTTACAAAGTGACGCACCGATGAATGCGGTCTCCTCTTGGCTTCCGATTAAGATGCCGGACTCGGCGTGCCTGACGTTATTTTGTCTACCCTTTGCGGGAGCGGGCGCGAACATCTTTCTACCTTGGCTCGATGTGTTCGGACCAAAAATCCGTGTCTGTCCTGTCGAGTATCCCGGTCGCGCCCGGCGATATGCCGAACCCATGCCGGTCGACCTTGGCGATCTGGTGGATGCCATACTCGATGGCATAGGATCGCTTCTGCCGGAGAAATACGCCTATTTCGGCCATTCGATGGGGGGCTTGCTGGCCTACGAACTGGCACGGAGATCGCGGGCAAGTAGCATTCCCTTGCCCCAAGCTATCGTCGTGTCCTCTTGGGCCGCGCCCAGCTCTCTCCAAGCCCTCCGTAAGAGGCATCTCCTCAACGACGAGGCATTCATCCATGAGTTGAGAGCGATGGGCGGCACTCCCGACGAGATCCTCTCAAATCAGAAGCTGCTGCCTTTCATCCTCCCGATTGCCAGGGCGGACTTTGCCCTCATCGAAAAGTGGCGCTCGCCCCCGGCGGCACCACTTCCGCTACCGATCCACGTCCTTGGAGGAGATAACGATCCCGAAGTCTTGGTTCATGCTCTCCAACAATGGCAGAACCATACCACCGCCGGGATGTCGCTCGACGTGCTATCGGGAGGTCATTTCTGTGTATATGAGCAAAAAACAACAACAGGTACGATAGTTCGAGGATACCTCAACCAAGCGATTGAACAAAATCATTGTGACTAGGTCGTCTCTGCGAGGTCATGTGAGCCAGAGCATGGTCATGCCGAGTGTGACCATGGCGAGGTCGTTGGCCGCCCGCTTCTCGTAGCGGGTGGCGATGCGGCGATACTGCTTGAGGCGTCCGA
>NZ_VRUZ01000196.1:0-1257 GCF_008039485.1 Methylobacterium sp. WL69
TCCCCGGAAACAGCGTCCCGAACCCCGCCGGCCCCGTCGTCACCGTGGCGGGCGTGTCCGTCAGCCTCAGCCCGCAGGCCCCCAGGCGGCGATGCAGGGCGGTCGTGCATGTGGCGATCTCCGAAGGGGTGGCGCCGCCCGCCGGCGCGTTGACGAGGCAGAGCAGGCGCTCGGGCCCGGGCGCCTCGGGGGCGACGTCGCCCCGGTCCTGGGCGCAGACATAGACCGTGGGGTCGGCGGGCAGACGCCCCCGGGCGATGGCGTCGAACTCGGCGGCGTAGTCGCCCGAGAAGAACACCGTGTGGCGCAGGAGCGGGAAGCCCTGGGCCTCGACATTCATGCACAGGGTCACGGCCGAGAGGGAGCGCTCGGCCGGCGGAACCCGGTCGGCGCCCCGGGCCGCCGCTGCGCCGAGGAGCCCGTCAGCCAGGGCCGCCGCGTCGGCGTTGCAGACCACCGCGTCCGCCGGGAGGCGCTCGCCGTCGGCGAGCTCCACGCCGGTGACGCCGGTGCGGTCGGTGAGGATGCGGGCCACGTGGGCCTCGGTGCGCAGGTGCGCGCCGCACTCGGCGGCGAGATCCGCCACCGCCCGGGCCAGGGCGCTTAGGCCGCCCGCCACGTGCCAGACCCCCTGCGACTCGACATGGGCGACGAGCATCAGGGTCGCGGGCGCCCGGTACGGCGAGGCGCCGCAATAGGTGCTGTAGCGCCCGAACAGCTGGCGCAGGCGCGGATCGGAGAAGTATTCGCCGAGCGCCGACCACAGGGTGGTGAAGGGCTGGATGCGCCAGAGGTCGCCCAGGCCCGACAGGCCGGCTCGGCGGGTGAGGGCGACCGGGCTCGGGCGCTGCCCCCGGATGAACGGCCCCTCCAGGGTTCGGTAGACCGCCGCGGCCCGGGCGCGGAATCGGTCGTAGCCCTCGGCTTCGCGTGGCCCGGCGAAGGCCGCGATGGCGTCGCGGGAGGCGCGCGGATCGGCGAACAGGTCGAGGTGGCCGTCCGGCCCCCAGGCGTGCCGGGCGAGAATCGCCGCCGGGGCGAGGGTCAAGCGGTCGTCGAGGCTCGCGCCGCACTCCGAAAAGATCTCGTCGAGGACCCAGCGCATGGTGAAGACCGTGGGACCGGCCTCCACGGCGCGCCCGTCGACGGGCACGCTGCGCATCTTGCCGCCCGGATGCGCGGCGCGCTCCAGCACGGTGACGTCGAGGCCCGCATGGGCGAGCCGCAGGGCCGCCACCAAACCCCCGATCCCCGCCC
>NZ_VRUZ01000197.1:0-1226 GCF_008039485.1 Methylobacterium sp. WL69
GGGCGCGGGCATGGGCCCGCGCTTCGGGGCCGCGCGCGGGCAGGGCCGGATGGGTCTCGGGCGCGAGGGCGGTGCCGGTGCAGCAGGCGGTGCCCGGCCGGCAGCAGGCCCCGTCGCAGGGATGGGCGAGGCCCGTCTCCGCGCTCGCCCGGTCCACACCAGCGCTGACGACGGATGTCGCCGCGACGGAAGCGGGGAGGGGGGTGACGGCCGCAGTCCGGTCCGGGCCCGCGGGGGCGTGTCCCGCATGCATCCGGCCCGCATGCGCCTCGGCGCCCGACGGCACGGCGAAGACGGCGATCAGAACGATCACCGCCACCAGCCAGAGTGCCATGTTGCGCGCGCGAGCCATGCTGGCGATCCACATAGCATGGGCGCCGTCCCCGCGACAGATGGGTTTTTCTCGCCTAATCCAGGGGGTGGGTCTGAGAGCACATCAAATGTTGCGTACCATCCGGGTCATCGGCATCGGGACCGGCAATCCCGAGCACGTCACCGTCCAGGCGGTGCGCGCCCTCAACACCGTCGACGTGGTGTTCGTCCTCGACAAGGGCCGGGAGAAGGCCGACCTCGTGGCCGTGCGGCGCGAGATCTGCGCCCGCTACATCACCGAGCGGCCCTACCGCTTCGTCGAGGCCCAGGACCCCGAGCGCGACCGCGACCCCGCCGATTACGGGGCGACGGTGGAGGCCTGGCACGCCGCCCGCGCCGTCCTCTACGAGGCGATGATCGAGGGCGAGCTGCGGCCCGACGAGTGCGGCGCCTTCCTGGTCTGGGGCGACCCGTCCCTCTACGACAGCACCCTGCGGATCATCGAGCGCATCGTGGCGCGCGGGCGCGTGCCCTTCGCCTACGACGTGATCCCGGGGATCAGCAGCGTCCAGGCCCTCGCCGCCGGCCACCGCATGGCCCTCAACCGCATCGGCGCGCCGGTCCACATCACCACGGGCCGGCTCGTCGCCGACGGGCTGCCGCCCGGCGCCGACACCACGGTGGTGATGCTCGACGGGGCCCCGCGCTTCGACCACCTCGACCCCGATCTCACCATCCACTGGGGCGCCTACCTCGGCACCGCCGACGAGATCCTCCTGTCCGGCCGCCTCGGCGACGTCGCCGGCCTCATCCTCCGGACCCGGACGGAGGCCCGCGCCCGCCACGGCTGGATCATGGACACCTACCTGCTGCGCACGCCCGGGGCGGAGTGATCCGCCCAACCCCCTGCGCCC
>NZ_VRUZ01000198.1:0-1182 GCF_008039485.1 Methylobacterium sp. WL69
GGGCTTGGGCGCAGGGGCCGGGGCGCCGGCAGCGGGCGCGTTCTGCTGCTCGAGCTTCTTGCGCGTCTCGTCGGCGCGCTTCTCCATCTCGGCCTGGAGCTTCTTCTGCTGCTCTTCCAGGACCTTCGGGTCGATGGCCGGGCCGTCGAAGGCCTTGCCGAAGCCGGCCAGCGGCACCGCGAAGGTGACCTCGCGCTGGGTCTGGTTCTGGACGCTGACGTTGAGGGTGGTGCCCTTCTTCATGGCGTTGACGACGTCGTTGCTCACGCCGCCGGCTTCGGCGAAGCAGCCGTTGGGGAAGCAGACGGCGAACTTGCCCGGCGTGCCCTGCTGGCCGTCGACGGTGAAGCGGATGCCGGGCTGCAGCAGCAGGCCCAGGGGCAGCAGGTAGCGCACCACGCGCACGTTCTGCTGGGCGTTCTTCATGTCGTAGACGGCGACGGCCAGCACCGGCTGGCCCTGGTCGGAGACGAAGTCGCGGGTGGTGTAGCAGACGTCCGTGGCGCTCGCCTGATCCTTGCCGCAGACCTTGGTCCACTCGGTCTGGGACGGCTCGGACTTCACGTTGACGGTCTGGGGTCCGGTCTGCTGCTGGGCCATGCCGCCGGCCGCGGGCGCGGCCGGAGCCGTCGGGGCGGGGGCCGTCGGCGCCGGGGCGGCCGGCTTGGGCTTGGCGGCCTGCGCCAGGGCGGACCCGGCAAGACCCGATCCTGCAAGACCCGCCAGGGCGAGGAACGCGGCGATGCGCAGCGGGCGCGCGGGACGGTTGGCGAAGGACATCAGGTCTGACCCCTTGGAATTCGACGGACTTGGGAATGGACTCGGGACTTCAGCGGATTTGGCAAGTCCGCAGACTTCGTGGAGGGCGCGCGAACGGGACGCTTGAGTCCCGGCGGCCGCTTGAACTGACGCGACACGGTGACGACGGATCCGATTTCGGCGCCGGTCCGAGGTCCCGCGCCGGGAGACCGGACGCGTCCCGACCCCGCCTGAACGATTGCGCGGCCTGCTTTCCCTCGGAATGCGGCGAAGACATGACACCAGCCCCGTTCGGACCGTGCGCGAAGGCCGAGTTAAGGTTGGTTTAACCCTAAGGGTTCATGAACGCAGGGCAGCGGGAGTTCAAGCGCACGTGTCGGCGCAACCAGTCATCTCATCCCTCTTCCCATCCCTCCCCCCGGG
>NZ_VRUZ01000199.1:0-1151 GCF_008039485.1 Methylobacterium sp. WL69
GATGGGCAGGTAGACCGCCTCGTTCTCGTGGACGAGCACCACCCGTTCGTCGACGGTGACCTCGGCGGTGCCGCGCACCACCACCCAGTGCTCCGCCCGGTGGTAGTGCTTCTGGAGCGAGAGCCGGCCACCCGGCGTGACCATGATGCGCTTCACCTGAAAGCGCTCGCCGATGTCGATGCGCTGGTACCAGCCCCACGGGCGGTACATCCGACGATGGGCGTCGGCCTCCGGGTAGGCCTTGTCACGAAGCTGAGTGACGAGGTCCTTGACCTGGCCCGAGCGGGCCTTCGAGGTCACCAGCACGGCGTCCGGGGTTGCCACCACCACCACGTCGTCGAGGCCGACCACCGTGGTGAGGAGCTCACCCTCGCTGTGGATCAGGCTGCCGCGGGTGTCGATGGTCTCGACCCGGCCGCGCACGGCGTTGCCCGACGCATCGCGGGGCAGGACCTCCCACACGGCGTCCCAGGTGCCGACGTCGGACCAGGGAAACGAGACCGGGAGGACCCCGGCGCGCTCCGTGCACTCCATCACGGCGTAGTCGATGGAGGTCTTGGGCGCCCGCGAGAAGGAAGCGGCGTCGAGGCGCAGGAAGTCGAGGTCGACCTGGGCGGCATCGAGGGCGGCGCGGGTGGCGTGCAGGATCTCGGGGGCCCGGGCTTCGAGTTCGGCCAGCATCACGTCGGCGCGGAACAGGAAGTAGCCGGAGTTCCACAGGGCGCCATCCGTGATGAGGCGTTCGGCCCCGTCGCGGTCCGGCTTCTCGACGAAGCGCTCCACGGCGTAGGCACCCGGCACCCCGTCGAGGCGCGCGCCGCGGCGGATGTAGCCGTAGGCGGTGGCCGGTCCCGTCGGCTCGATTCCGAGGGTCATGATGCGGCCCGCCCGCGCCCCGATGGCGGCGGCTGCGGCCGCGGCCACGAAGGCCGGCGTGTCGCCGATGACGTGGTCGGCCGCCAGGATCAGCACCACGGCCTGCGGATCGCGCCCGGCCGCGTGCAGGGCGGCGACCGCCACGGCGGCGGCCGAATCCCGCCGCTCGGGTTCGAGCACGATGTCGGCGCCGACCCCGGCCTGGAGCAGCTGCTCGGCGACGATGAAGCGGGCCTCGCTGTTGCTGATGACCGTCGGGCGGCCGAACACCGCCG
>NZ_VRUZ01000019.1:0-59413 GCF_008039485.1 Methylobacterium sp. WL69
CCCCACCCGGCATACGCCCCCCGCGGATGGCCCGGTGGCCCGGTTTAGGGTATAACTCCCCCGGGTGAGGTCGGTGGCGGTGCCGTCGATGGTGGTCATGGGGTGTCGGTGTCCTGTCTGGGGTTGCCCTCTCGGGTTGACGCCGTTCTAGGGGCGCCCCGCCAATCCGATCTGAACCAGGCGGTTCAGCCCCGGTTAAACCGCACGGCGTAGCCCGCCCCTTCCGCTCCCACCCACGGACCCTGCGCCCGATGAAGATCCTGCTCGTGGAGGACGACGCGCCCCTCGCCGCCGAGATCGCCAAGGCGTTGCGCGCCGAAAACTTCGCCCTCGATCACGCCGTGAACGGCGAGGACGGCCAGCATCTCGGCGAGACCGAGACCTACGACGCAGTGGTGCTCGACCTCGGCCTGCCGAAACGCGACGGCATCGCCGTGCTCCAGGCCTGGCGCGGCGAAGGCCGGACGGTGCCGGTGCTCATCCTCACGGCGCGCGACGGCTGGAGCGACAAGGTGGCGGGCTTCAAGGCCGGGGCCGACGACTTCCTGGTCAAGCCGTTCCGGGTCGAGGAACTCGTGATCCGCCTGCGCGCCCTCGTGCGCCGGGCCACGGCCCACGGCGCGAACCGCGTGGTCTGCGGCCCCCTCACATACGATTCGGGATTGGGCACCTTCGAGCGCGACGGCCTGCCCCTGAAACTCACGGGCCTCGAATGGCGGGTGCTGTCCTGCCTCATCCTGCGCAAGGACGGGGTGGTGCCCCGCGGCCAGCTCATCGAGCGGGTCTATGACGGCGATGCCGACGTCGATTCGAACTCCGTCGAGGTCATCATCACCCGCCTGCGCCGCAAGATCGCCCCGGCTCGCATCGAGGGCGTGCGCGGCCACGGCTACCGCCTGATGCCGGGGGACGCCGCATGAGGCCCCCCGGCGGGAAGTCCCAGCCCCCTGCCCCGCCCGCGCCGAAACCCGAACGCTTGCCGGGGCCGTTCCACCTCGGGTCGCTCCAGCGCCGGCTCCTCCTCGCCGCCCTGGTTGCCATCACCGTCGCCCTGGTGGTGGCGGGCGTCGCCATCGGGCTCGTCCTCCACCGCTTCGTCCGGGGACAGCTCGACAGCCGCCTCGACAGCCAGCTCGTCGCCCTCGCGGCCGGCCTGGAGCGCGGCCCCGGGAACCGCCTGCGCCTCACGCGCAGCCTCGACGGACCGCCCTTCGACCGCGACCGGGCCGGCTGGTACTGGCAGGTCCGCCAGGGCGACGCCGTCCTGCGCTCGGGTGCCCTGGAGGGCCGCGACCTCGACTACGGCGAGCGGGCCCGCGACGGGCTTGATCCGGACCACCCGCACCCGGCCGACGGCACCGGCCCGTGGGGCGAGAGCCTGATCCTGCGCGTCCTCACCCTGCCGCCCGAGGCCGGGGCGCCGCCGGCGGTGCTCGTCGCCTCGGCGCCGGCCGACGCCCTGCGCGGGCCCCTGCGCGAGGCGGGCGGCGCCTTGGCGCTGATCCTCGGAATCCTGGGTCTGAGCCTCATGGCCGGCACCCTGGCGCAGGTGCGCCTCGGCCTCAGGCCCCTGGAGCGCCTGCGCCGCGACCTCGCGGCGGTGCGGGCCGGGCACCGCGCCCGCGTGCCGGGCCAGCAGCCGGCGGAGATCCGGCCCCTGGTGGCGGAGGTCAACGCCCTCCTCGACCAGAACGCGGCCAATCTGGAGCGGGCGCGCACCCACGTGGCCAACCTCGCCCACGGCCTGAAGACGCCCCTCGCGACCCTGTCGCTCGCCCTGTCCGACCGCGCCCGCGACCCCGACGGGACCCTCGGCGGCCTCGTCGGCGCCATGGATGGCCAGGTGCGCCATCACCTGCGCCGCGCCCGCGCGGCGGCTCTGGGCGGCGCCACCCGCGAACGGACGGCCATCGCCGAGCCCGTCGCGGACCTGCGCGCCACCTTCGCCCGGCTCTATGCGGGGAAGGGCCTCGTCATCGACGTGACCCTGCCGGCCGGGGCGGCGGTGGCCTGCGACGGCCAGGACCTCGACGAGATGCTCGGCAACCTCATCGACAACGCCTGCCAATGGTGCCGGGGCTACGTCCGCGTCAGTGCGGCGAGCACGGAGGCGGGCCTCGCGATCACCGTCGAGGATGACGGGCCCGGCCTCGCACCGGAGGCCGCCGCCGAGGCGGTCCGGCGGGGCCGGCGCCTCGACGAGTCCGTGCCGGGCAACGGCTTCGGCCTGTCGATCACGCAGGAGCTCGCCGAACTCTACGGCGGCGGCCTCCACCTCGGTCGCTCGGGCCTCGGCGGCCTGCGGGCCGGCCTCACGTTGCCGGTGTGAGGGTCTTCTCTGCGCGGGCCGGCAGCGTCCAGTTCGGCCGGACGAAGTGGCAGGTGTACCCGTCGGGGCGCTTCTCGAGGTAGTCCTGGTGTTCCGGCTCGGCCTCCCAGAACGGTCCGGACGGCGTCACCTCCGTGACGACCTTGCCGGGCCACAGGCCGGAGGCGTTCACGTCTGCGATGGTCTCCTCCGCGACCTGCCGCTGCACGTCGTCGGTGTAGTAGATCGCCGAGCGGTAGCTCAGGCCCCGGTCGTTGCCCTGGCGGTTCGGCGTCGTCGGGTCGTGGATCTGGAAGAAGAATTCCAGCATCCGCCGGAAACTCGTCACGCTCGGGTCGTACGTGATCTCGATGGCCTCGGCATGGGTGCCGTGGTTGCGGTAGGTCGCGTCCGGCACGTCGCCGCCGGTGTAGCCCACGCGGGTGGACACGACCCCCTCCTGGCGCCGGATCAGGTCCTGCATGCCCCAGAAGCATCCGCCGGCGAGGATGGCGCGCTCGTTGCTCATGGTCGTCCTTTCTCGGGTCTCGATAGCCCTGAGATAGGGTGCCGCCGCCCGATGTCCCAGCGGGCGGGCCGCCGGGCCACCCTGCGCGGAGCGTCGCGGGGGCTTCTTGGGCGAAAGACGTGTCGGGCGAAGTGCCTCTCAGGCGAAGTGCTTCGACAGCTTCAGCCCCTGCGCCTGATAGTTCGAGCCGGCCCCGGCCCCGTAGAGGGTCGCCGGCACCTCGGCCATGCGCTCGTAGACGAGGCGGCCGACGATCTGGCCGTCCTCCAGCAGGAACGGCACGTCGCGCGAGCGCACCTCCAGCACGGCCCGCGCCCCCGCCCCGCCAGCCCCGGCGAAGCCGAAGCCCGGATCGAAGAAGCCGGCGTAATGTACCCGGAACTCGCCGACGAGGGGATCGAACGGCACCATCTCGGCGGCGTGGTCCGGCGGCACTTGCACGGATTCCTTCGAGGCCAGGATGTAGAACTGGCCCGGATCGAGGATCAGCGCCCCCGAGCCGTCCGCGGCCAGCGGCTCCCAGAACTCGGCCGTCCGATGCGCGCCGGGCCGGTCGACATCGACGAGGCCGGTGTGGCGCTTGGCTCGGTAGCCGATGAGGCCGTCGAACCCGGAGAGATCGATGGAGACGGCGATGCCGCCCTGGAACGACGGGTTCGCCGCATCGACCAGGGGGGTCTTCGCATGCAGGGCCGCGAGTTCGCCGTCGTTCAGGCGCGGCTCGCCCCGGCGGAAGCGGATCTGCGACAGGCGCGAGCCCGTGCGGACCTTCACCGGGAAGGTGCGGGGCGAGATCTCGGCGTAGAGCGGGCCGTGATAGCCGGCCTCGACCTGGTCGAAGGCCGTACCCCGGTCGGTGATGACCCGGGTGAACACGTCGATTCGCCCCGTCGAGCTCTTCGGGTTGGCGCTGGCCGCGAGGTCGCCCGGCAGGGCGAGGTGCTCCTGCAGTTCGGCGATGTAGACGCAGCCCGTCTCCAGCACCGCGCCCTGCGTCAGGTCCATCTCGTGCAGGACGAAGGCCTGGATGCAGGCCTGGACCGTGCGGGCGCCGGGCAGGAAGCTGGTGCGGACGCGAAACACCCGGGCGCCGAGGCGCAGGTCGAGGCTCGCCGGCTGGATCTGGTCGGGGGCGTAAGGCGTGTCCGGCCGAATCACGCCCGCCCGCGTCAGGGCCGCGATGCCCTGCGCCGCCAGGATGCCCGCGGAGGGGCCCGTCTGCGCATTGGTCTGCATGGCGTCCGGCATCCTTCAGGGCTTCGCCCGCGCTCGATCGGGCGCCTCGTCGGGTCAGGGTCGCCGGAATTCGCGCCAGTGTCGGACTGAGCGCCTAAGGCCGCGTTAAACCTCCGGCTCCTCGGGCGCCTTCAGGACGATCCGCGCCAGGGCGAGGCGGGCGAGGGCTCCCATGGCGACGAGGCCGGCAAGCGCGCTCGCCAGCACGGGGAAGCCCGCCGGCCAGACGACGAGGCCGAGGCCGAACAGGACCGCACCGAGGCCGGCGCCCGGACCGAAGGCCAGCACCACCGACGGCATTCCCGACAGGCGCGGCCCCGGCCCGGCCCGGCGCGCGACCCGGGTTCCGACCGCCCGCGCCAGCCCGTCGAGGACGAGGGCGGCGGCCAGCGCCGCCGCCGCCCAGCCGTTGGAATCCGGGGCGCGCCAGGCGAAGGCCCCCGCCAGCCCGGCGATGGCGAGGCTGGCCAACAGGCCGCTCCGGGCGAGGAGACCTCGCTTGGCAAGTGGTGCGGGACCACGCGAAACGGCCCTGTCGATCACGCAGGCTGATCCTCACGTTTGCGCGGGCACCCCCGCATTCGCCACGCGCGGGCACCCCCGCATTCACCACGATTGACGCGGTTTTCGCCGGGCCGTACCACGGCGCCCTGAGCGTGTCGCGATCCTCCGGATCGCGGCCGGGTCAGGCCCGGCCACGGAGGCGTTGAAGGCGATGTACAAGGCTCAGACGCGCGGCATCAGCGTGACCGTGCAGCCCCGCTTCGTCGAGGAGGAATCCTCCCCCGCCGAGAGCCGCTACTTCTTCGCCTACACCGTGGAGATCGTGAACAACGGCTCCGAGCAGGTGCAGCTGCGCTCGCGCCACTGGCGCATCGTCGATGGGCGCGGATCGACCCAGGAGGTGCGCGGCGCCGGCGTCGTCGGCAAGCAGCCCGTGCTCGAGCCCGGCGAGTCGTTCAGCTACACCAGCGGCTGTCCCCTCACCACGCCCGACGGGCTCATGGCCGGCAGCTACACCATGGCGACCCATGCGGGCGAGAGCTTCGAGGCCGAGATCCCCGCCTTCTCCCTCGACTCGCCCCACGTCCGCCGCAGCGTCCACTAAACCCATGTCCGGCCCGCGCCCCACCACCCTCGATCTGCTGGCGCGGCTCGTGGCCTTCGACACCGAGAGTTCGAAATCGAACCTCGCCCTCATCGACTTCGTCTGCGGCTACCTCGATGGCCTCAACGTCCCGCACGTCCGCATCCCCAGCGCGGACGGCGACAAGGCAGCGGTGTTCGCCACCATCGGCCCGCCGATCGACGGCGGCATCGTGCTCTCGGGCCACACCGACGTGGTGCCGGTGACGGGTCAGGCCTGGACCACGGACCCGTTCACCCTGCGCATCGCCGACGGGCGCGCCTATGGCCGCGGCGCCGTCGACATGAAGGGATTCTGCGCCCTGGCGCTGGCGGCGATCCCGGACTTCCTCGCCGCCGACCTGGCGCGCCCGATCCACATCCTCCTGTCCTACGACGAGGAGACCACCTGTCTCGGCGTCGCCGACACCATCGCGCGCTTCGGCGCCGACCTGCCGCGCCCCGGCGCCGTGATCGTCGGCGAGCCCACCGACCTCGAAGTGGCCGACGCCCACAAGAGCATCGTCACCTACCTGACCACCGTGCACGGCCACGAGGCGCATTCGGCGAAACCCATGCTCGGCGCCAACGCCGTGATGGCGGCGGCCGACCTCGTGTCGGAACTGAACCGCATCGCCGACCTCATGATCGCCCGCGGCGACGCCTCCGGCCGGTTCGACCCGCCCGCCACCACGGTGCATGTCGGCACGATTTCCGGCGGCACGGCGCGCAACATCCTGCCCAAGCTCTGCACCTTCCACTGGGAGTTCCGGGGCCTGCCCGACCTCGACATGGGCGAGATCCCGGCCCTGTTCGCCGCCAGGGTCGAGATGACCCTGCGCGACCGGCTCAACCGCTACGGCGATTACGGGCGCATCGAGACCCTGGAGGAGGTGGCGGTGCCGGGCCTCGCGCCCGAGCCGGGCTCGGAGGCCGAGCGCCTCGCCCTGCGGGTGGCGGGGCGCAACCACACCATCTCCGTGCCCTACGCCACGGAGGCCGGGCGCTTCCAGGGGGCGGGCATCCCGACGGTGGTGTGCGGCCCCGGCTCCATCGACCAGGCCCACCAGCCGGACGAGTACATCACGCTGGCCGCCCTGGAGGCCGGCGAGGCGTTCATGGCCCGGTTGATTACGGAATGTGCACGGCCATGACTCAAACCAAGAGCCAAACCAAGGGCACCTTCGTGTCCCGCACCATCGCGGCCGACGGTCCGGTCAAGCTCCGGCCCCTGGAGCGCGAGGACCTGATGTTCGTGCATCAGCTCAACAACAACGACAGCATCATGCGCTACTGGTTCGAGGAGGCCTACGAGTCCTTCGCCGAACTGGCGCAGCTCTACGAGCGCAACATCCACAACCAGACCGAGCGGCGCTTCATCATCGCCAATTCCGACGGCGAGCCCGCCGGCCTCGTCGAGCTCGTGGAGATCAACCACCTCCACCGGCGCTGCGAATTCCAGATCGCCATCCATCCGGCCTTCCAGGGCCAGGGCTACGCCCCCCGCGCCACGCGCATCGCCATGGACTACGCCTTCAGCGTGCTCAACATCCACAAGCTCTACCTGCACGTGGACAAGGACAACGCCCGGGCCGTGCGCATCTACGAGCGCTGCGGCTTCGTGCCGGAGGGCATTCTCAAGGACGAGTTCTTCGTGAACGGCAAGTACCGCGACGCCGTGCGGATGTGCCTGTTCCAGCCGGCCTACCTGGCACGGCGCGGCAGCGGGGACATCGCCGAGCCGGTGCTCAAGGCCTGACGGCCCTCCCCCCAGGAGTACGGACATGATCGTCGTCTCGCTCACCTACCTCAAGAGCGCCGAGGAAGCCGACCGCCACATGGAGGGCCACATGGCGTGGTTGAAGACGGGCTATGCCGAGCACGGCTTCCTCGCCTCCGGCCGCAAGGTGCCGCGCACCGGCGGCCTGATCCTCGCCCGCGGCCCGCGCGCCGCGGTCGAGGCCTATCTCGAGAGCGACCCGTTCAAGACGCACGGCATCGCCGATTTCGCGGTGACCGAAATCGACGTGACCACGGCCGTCGCGGGACTGGAGGTCCTGAAGGGCTGAGCCTCGTTCCTCAGCCGGCCGCGACCTGCGCCTCCACCTCGGCCGGATCGAGATCGTAGCGCCGCGAGCAGAACTCGCAGGTGATGCCGATGCGGCCGTCGTCGGCGACCATGTCACGGCGCTCCTGGGCCGAGAACGACACGATCATCGCCATCACGCGCTCGGGCGAACACCGGCACTGCTCGCGCACCCCTTGCGCCTCGAACACCCGCACGCCGCGCTCGTGGAACAGGCGGTAGAGCAGGGTCTCGGACGACACCGCCGGATCGACGAGCTCGTGATCCTCGATGGTGGAGACGAGGCTGCGCGCCTCGACCCAGGCATCGTCCTCGGCGACACCCTGGGCGTCGAAATGGGCGTGGCCCTCCGGGATGTCGCCGGGGGGCAGGTCGGCGAGCCGCGCCCGGTCGACGGATTGCGGCAGGAACTGCACGAGGAGGCCGCCGGCCCGGTAGGTGGTGGCGCCGTTCGCGAATTCCTCCGCCACGGCGAGGCGGACCTGGGTCGGGATCTGCTCGGACTGGCGGAAATACTGGTGCGCCGCCTCTTCCAGGCTCTGGCCCTCCAGGGCGACGACGCCCTGGTAGCGGCTGCTCTGCAGCCCCTGGTCGATGGTCATGGCGAGGTGCCCCTGCCCGATGAGGTCGTGGCTCTTCAGAGGGGTGCTGCCCAGGGCCTGAACCCGCGCGGCGTCGAAGCGGGCCGTGGCGCGGACCCGGTCGGGGGCCTCGAAATCGACGACGATCATCTCGACGGGGCCGTCGGTCTTGGTCTGGAGCTGGAACCGGCCCTCGAACTTCAGGGACGACCCGAGGAGCACGGTGAGCGCCGCCGCTTCACCGAGCAGCCGCGCCACCGCGTCGGGGTAGCCGTGCCGGCGCAGAATGGTGTCGACGGACGGCCCGAGGCGCACCACCCGGCCGCGCACGTCGAGGGCCTCGACGGAGAAGGGCAGCACCACGTCGTCGTCGCCCTCGATGACGGGGGTCTGAGAAGCGGGTTCGTGTCCGGCAGTCATGGCATCTCCCTTCGGGCGCGACGGATCGGGCCAAGCGGAATCCCGCGAGCGCATGGGATCGCCGCCCTTCGCTCAGCGCTCCGGTCCATCCGTCGTCCGGCCTCGGCCGTTCATATAGGACGCGATCGCCACCCGCGCGACGGGGGGCCGTACGTCCCCCGTCGCGCCGTCAGAGGGCGCGCAGGCACCACGCCAAAATACCCTTCTGGGCATGCAGGCGGTTCTCGGCCTCGTCGAAGATCACCGATTGCGGGCCGTCGATGACCTCGGTCGTGACCTCCTCGCCGCGATGGGCCGGCAGGCAGTGCATGAACAGGGCGTCCTTGGCCGCCGCCGCCATGAGCTTGGCGTTGACCTGATAGGGCGAGAGCAGGTTGTGGCGGTGATGGTCGTCCTCGTCGCCCATGGAGACCCAGCAATCGGTCACCACGACGTCGGCGCCGTCCACGGCCGCGTAGGCGTCCGTGGTCACGTTGAGGCTGGCGCCCTCGGCCCGCGCCCAGTCGAGGAGGGGCTGCGGGGTCGCCAGTTCCGGCGGGGCGGCGATGTTCAGGGTGAAGTCGAACCGCGCGGCGGCGTGCACCCAGCTCGCCAGGACGTTGTTGGCGTCGCCCGACCACGCGACGGTGCGGCCCCGGATCGGCCCGCGATGTTCCTCGAAGGTCAGCACGTCGGCCATGATCTGGCACGGATGCGAGACCTTGGTCAGCGCGTTGATCACCGGCACCTCGGCGTGTTCGGCCAGCTCCAGCATGAGGTCGTGGTCGAGGATGCGGATCATGATCGCGTCGACGTAGCGCGACAGCACCCGGGCGGTGTCGCCCACGGTCTCGCCCCGGCCGAGCTGCATCTCGCCGCCCGTCAGCATCAGGGTCTCGCCGCCGAGTTCGCGCATGCCGACGTCGAACGAGACGCGGGTGCGGGTGGACGGCCGGTCGAACACCATCGCCAGGGTCTTGCCGACGAGGGGCCGCTCGGCCGCGACCTCGCCCTTGCGCCGGCGCGCCTTGATGCCGGCCGCGGCGTCCAGCACCGTGCGGAGCTGCGCGGGGGAAAAGTCCTTGAGGTCGAGGAAGTGGCGCGGGCCGCTCTGGGTCCCGTTGAGGGTCGTGGTCATGGGTCCGTTCTTCGTCTGACGGTTCGTCGCGGGGCCGGCCGTCACGCGGCCGCTCCCTGGGTCCGGGTCTCGAGGGCGGTGGCCGTCGCGTCGAGGCGCGACACCGCCTCGGCCACGTCCGCATCGGTAATGATGAGCGGCGGCAGCAGGCGCACGACGTTGTCGCCCGCCGGGATGACGAGGAGGTGCATGTCCCGTGCCGCCGCGGCGAAGTCGGTGTTGAGCACGCCGAGCTTGAGTCCGAGCATGAGCCCGTCGCCGCGGATCTCCTGGATCACCGTGCGGTGGCGGTCCTGGAGGGCGGCGAGACGCTGCTTCAGGAGCAGCCCCACCTGTCCGACCCGGTCGAGGAAGCCGTCGGCCAGGACCACGTCGAGCACGGCGTTGCCCACCGCCATGGCCAGCGGATTGCCGCCGAAGGTGGTGCCGTGGGTGCCGGCCGTCATGCCGCGCGCGGCCTCGGCCGTGGCGAGGCAGACGCCGAGGGGAAAGCCGCCGCCGATGCCCTTGGCCGCGCTCATGATGTCCGGGGTCACGCCGGACCATTCATGCGCGAACAGCCGGCCCGTGCGCCCGACCCCGGTCTGGACCTCGTCCATGATGAGCAGCAGGCCGTGCGCGTCGCACAGGGCGCGCAGGGCGCGCAGGTGCTCGTGCGGGATCACCCGCACGCCGCCCTCGCCCTGGATCGGCTCGATCATCAGGGCGGCGGTCTCCGGGCCGATGGCGGCTTCGAGGGCGTCGAAATCGCCCGTCGGCACCTGATCGAACCCGTCCACCTTCGGACCGAAGCCCTCGATGTACTTGGCCTGTCCGCCGGCCGCGATGGTGGCGAGCGTCCGCCCGTGGAACGCGCCCTCGAAGGTGATGATCCGGAACCGCTCGGGGTGGCCGCCGACCGCGTGGTACTTGCGCGCCATCTTGATGGCGGCCTCGTTGGCCTCGGCCCCGGAATTGGCGAAGAACGCCACGTCGGCGAAGGTCGCGTCGACGAGGCGTTGCCCCAGGCGCTCACCGTCGGGGATCTCGAACAGGTTCGAGGTGTGCCAGAGCTTCTGCGCCTGGGACGTCAGGGCTTCCACGAGGTGGGGGTGGGCATGGCCGAGCGCGTTCACCGCGATGCCGGCGCCGAAATCGAGGTATCGCTCGCCGTCGCGCGCCACGAGCCATGCGCCCTCGCCGCGCTCGAAGGCGATGGGGGCCCGGGCATAGGTCGGCAGAAGGGCGGATGTCACGATCCCGACTCCGTGTCTCGCGGCGGCCGAAGGCGGCCGCACCAAATGAAAGTGCCGCCTCGGCAAGGGGGCGGCACGCGCGCGATTACTAGAGAAAAGCCCAATTCTGTCAATGACGGGACGGGTTCACACCGCCGACATGACGGCACGCTACACCCGCCGCGGGGATGCCTTGCGTGCCGCGCGCGGACATGGTCAGAGCGCCCCCACAAGAGTTTCGAAGGAGACGCGACGCGGATGAGCACGGCCAAGGAACGTCTGGAGGCGCTCGGCCTCACCCTGCCGAAGGCGGCGGCCCCCGTGGCGAACTACGTGCCGTTCGTGCGCACCGGCAATCTCGTAGTGATCTCGGGGCAGATCTGCTTTTCCGCCGACGGCAAGCTCGACCCGGCCCATGTCGGCAAGCTCGGCGCCGAGGTCTCGGTGGAGAACGGCATCGCCGCCGCGCGCCTGTGCGCCATCAACGTCCTGGCGCAGGTGCAGGCGGCCGTGGGCGACCTCGACCACGGCGTGGTGCAGTGCGTGCGGCTCGGCGGCTTCATCAACGCGGTGCCGAGCTTTGCCGGCCTCGCCGGCATCATGAACGGCGCCTCCGACCTCATGGTCGAGATCCTCGGCGACCGGGGCCGCCACGCCCGCGCCACCGTGGGCGTCGCCGAACTCCCCCTCGACGCCGCCGTCGAGGTCGAGGCGATGTTCGAGGTCAAGTGAGCGTCAACGCACCGGCCTGGCTCACCGCCCGGCCCATCGCCCATCGCGGCCTGCACGACCGGGCCGCCGGCGTGCCGGAGAACACGGTCGCGGCGGCCGAGGCCGCGATTCGTGGCGGCTACGCCATCGAGTGCGACGTGCAGCTCAGCGCCGACGGCGAGGCGATGGTCTTTCACGATGCCGGGCTCGGGCGCCTGACCGGGGTGTCCGACCCGGTGGACAGCCTCACGGCGGCTGCCCTGTCCGATCTCGCCGTGGCCGGATCGTCCGACCGCATCCCGACCCTGCCGGACTTCCTCGGCGCCATCGCCGGACGCACGCCCCTCGTGATCGAGGTGAAGTCGCACTACGCGGGAGACCTGCGCCTCATGGAACGCGTCGCCGAACTCGCCCTCGCCTATGACGGCCCCGTGGCGGTCAAGTCGTTCGACCCGCACCTCGTGACCGCCCTGCGCAACCTCGCCCCTACCATTCCGCGCGGCATCGTCGCCGAGACCCGCCAGGACGACCCGGCCTACGCCGCCCTGCCCCCGAGCCTGCGCCGGTCGCTGTCGGACCTGCTGCATTTCGACGAGACCGCGCCCGACTTCCTGTCGTGGCGGGTGGACGACCTGCCCTGCGCGCCGGTCCATCTCTGCCGGCTGCTCGGCGCGCGTCCGGTCATGACCTGGACCGTGCGCAACCCGGACCAGCGCCGCCATGCCGAAGCGCATGCCGACCAGATGGTGTTCGAGGGATTCTTGCCGTAGCGCTCCTGTTTGACGCGACTGGATACGGGGATCAAGGTGAACGGCATGTCCGAACTGCCCCTCCAGCGTGTCGAAGAGATCGGGCTCCGCGCCGCCCGTGCCATCGCGGGCGAAACAGTGCGCGCACTGAAGGTGCGTCGAGCCCTCGATTCGACCGATGAGGTTGCGTACTACCTGTTTTTCCTGTCCGACCGGTCTTTGCCCGAGCAGGCTCTGACGAGTTTGAGTATCGCCCAGCAGGTTCGCGATACCCTCATTCGAGACGGCGACCTTTCCTATCCTTACGTGCGGCTGCTGCCCAAGGACGAGTGGGAACGGCAGTAACGTGCTCGACCCGGACGAACTTCTGGATGTCGCCCGGCTTCTGGTGACCCAGGCGCCCGGTACGGTGCCGAACCAGGCGCAGATCCGCCGGTCTGTCTCGACGGCGTACTATGCGTTGTTCCATGCCGTGCTGCGTAGGGCGGCCGACCACCTCGTCGGGGCCGATCAGAGCCATACGGCGGCCTATGCACTCGTTTATCGCGCTTTTGTGCATGGCCGCATGAAGGAGGTTTGTCAGGTGATCGACAAGCCAAGTTTGAGCGCCCCGAATCAGGAGAAGCTGAAACGCACTGCCTTCGGGTCTCCCCTGCGCTTCTTTGCGACGGCCTTCGTGGAATTGCAGGACGCCCGGCATCGTGCCGACTACGACCCCCATGCGGTCCTCGGCCCTTCCGACGCGGAACGAGCCTGTGCCGTCGCGCGGTTCGGACTCGAAATGCTTGTGGCCGCCGATCCGGATGAACGGCGGGACGTGTTCGCACTGATGCTGTCGGCCGGACGTCGCTGACGGCGGGCATCCCTGCGACGGTGCGCGGCCCCGCTCCGCCCTTGGCCCCTCCGCCGGCGGGGCCTAGATTGCCTCCTCATGGACACGCCCGACGCAGCCCCCGCCGCCCCCGCCGAGATCGTGACCGAACTGCAGGTCCGCGCCGTCCAGGGCCTGGGCCAGATCGCGGCAGCCGAATGGGATTCCTGCGCCACCTCGCCCGAGACCCTGTCGGCCGGGGACGAGACCCACAACCCGTTCACCTCCCACGCCTTCCTGTCGGCCCTGGAGGATTCGGGCTGCGTCTCGCGCCACACCGGCTGGCTGCCGCTCCACGTGGCGGTGGAGCGCGAGGGCCGCCTCGTCGGGGTGGCGCCGTGCTATCTCAAATCCCACAGCCAGGGCGAGTACGTGTTCGACCATGGCTGGGCCGACGCCTACGAGCGGGCCGGCGGGGCCTATTACCCCAAGCTCCAGGTCAGCGTGCCGTTCACCCCCGTCACCGGGGCGCGCTTCCTCATCGCGCCGGGCCAGGACGTGAACGAGGCCGCCTCCGCCCTGGTGGCGGGCCTGCGCGCCCTGCGGGCCGAGACCAAGGCCTCGTCGATCCACGTCACCTTCATGCAGGAGCGGGAATGGACGCAGGCCGGGGAACTCGGGTTCCTCCAGCGCGTCGACCAGCAGTTCCACTGGGACAATGCCGGCTACGCCACCTTCGAGGATTTCCTGGGCGCGCTGGCCTCCCGCAAACGCAAGGCGATCCGGCGCGAGCGCCGGGACGCGCTTGCCAACGGCATCACCATCGAACACGTCACCGGCGCCGACCTGAAGCCCGAGCACTGGGAGGCGTTCTACGCGTTCTACTCCGACACCGGCGCGCGCAAATGGGGCCGGCCCTACCTCAACCGCAAGTTCTTCGACCTCGTCGGCGCGCGCATGCCCGAGCGGGTACTGCTGATCCTGGCCCGGCGCGAGGGGCAGATCATCGCCGGCGCCATCAACTTCATCGGCGACGTCGCCCTCTACGGCCGCAACTGGGGCTGCGTCGAGGACCATCCGTTCCTGCATTTCGAGGTCTGCTACTATCAGGCCATCGACTACGCCATCGCGCACGGCCTGAAGCGCGTCGAGGCCGGGGCCCAGGGCGAGCACAAGCTCGCGCGCGGCTACCGGCCGGTGCTCATGCACTCGGCCCACGACATCGCCGACCCCGCCCTGCGCCGGGCCGTGGCCGACTACCTCGAGCGCGAGCGCGCGCACGTGATCGAGGCGGCCGACGCGCTCGACACCCTGACGCCGTTCCGGCGCGGCGGGATCGAGGGCGGGCCCGACGAGCCAGTCTGAAACCATTGCCGAAGGCGCCCGATGACCGACCTGCACAGCCTCGTTCCGCGCGCCGCCGACGGCACGCCGTATCCGCTCGCGCAGCATCGCGGCGAGGTGCTCCTCGTCGTCAACACCGCCTCGCAATGCGGCTTCACCGGGCAGTATGCCGGGCTCGAGGACCTGTGGCGCCGCCACCGCGCCGCCGGCCTCGCGGTGCTGGGGTTTCCCTGCAACCAGTTCGGCGCCCAGGAACCGGGGGATGCCGCCGAGATCGCCCGATTCTGCAGCCTGACCTACGACGTGACCTTCCCGGTGCTCGCCAAGGTGGCGGTGAACGGAGCCGACGCCGACCCGGTCTTCGCCCACCTCAAGCGTGAACGGCCGGGACTGCTCGGCCTCACGGGCATCAAGTGGAATTTCACCAAGTTCCTCGTCGGCCGCGACGGCCGGGTGATCGCCCGCTACGCCCCGAAGACGAAGCCGGCCGATCTCGACGCGGCCATCGCGAAGGCCCTGGCCGAGCCGGCGCCTCAGGCCTCGGCGGCGGCGGTCGCCGGGTAGGAGGCCGCCTCCTTCGACTGGATCTCGATGAACACCCGGGTCACGTCGGGGCTCTTCGCCTTGAGCTTGCGTTCGAGGCGTCCGACCATCGCCTCGATGGCGCCGGCGCTCAGGGTGTCGTCCATGTCGAGGCTGACGTTCACCAGGATGTCGGACGGCCCCATGTGCTGGGTCAGCACGGCGTTGACGTTGTGGACGCCCGGCTCCGTGCGGACCACCGCGCGGATGGCGGCGACGAGGGCCGGGTCCGCCGCCTCGCCGATGAGCAGGCCGTGGGTCTCGATCATCAGGAAGGCCGCCATGCCGATGAGGATCGCCCCGATGGCGATGGAGGCCCAGCCGTCGAGGTCGGGCATGTCGAGGACATGCGCCAGGATCACGCCCGAGAGGGCGACCACGAGGCCCATCAGGGCGGCGACGTCCTCGATGAGCACCGTGAACAGGGCCGGGTCCTTGCTGCGGCGGATGGCGGTGATCGGCGGCCGGCTGCCCTTCTCGGCCCAGAACGACTTCAGGGCGACGGCACAGGAATAGCCCTCGGCGAGCACGGCGAAGCCGAGGATGCCGACATTGACCCACAGGCCCGGGATGGTGTGGCCGAACACGTGGGCGTCCGAGACCGGCTCGGGATAATGCAGCTTGTGGATGCCCTCGTAGACCGCGAAGGCGCCGCCTCCGAGGAAGATGAACAGCGCGACGATGAAGGCGTAGAAGTAGATCTCCCGGCCGTAGCCGAACGGGTGCAGGGCATCCGCCGGGCGCTTCGCCCGCTTCATCCCGACGAGGAGCAGGATCTGGTTGGTGGTGTCCACCATGGAGTGGACGCCTTCGGCCAGCATCGCCGAGGAGCCGGTGAAGAACGCGCCGACGAACTTCGCCGCCGCGATGGCGAGGTTGGCGCCGGCGGCGGTGTAGATGGCGCTGGTGCTCTCGTGGGCCATGCGGGTCTCGTCCGGAAAGGGGCCGGGGGAGTCCCTGGCGTCGATCCCTGCAACGCGCGGAGTACGGCCAAGGTTCGCCCGGTGGACGCGCGGGGGGCGCCTGTGCATCGTGGCGCCCGAAACGATTTCATCGGAGCGACCGGCCGTGACCGCAGCCTATGACCCCCAGAACATCTTCGCCAAGATTTTACGCGGGGAGATCCCGGCTCACCGGGTCTACGAGGACGACCACACCCTGGCGTTCATGGACGTGATGCCCCAGGGCGAGGGGCATACCCTGGTGATCCCCAAGGCCCCGGCCCGTGGTCTCCTCGACGCCGACCCGGCCTCCCTCGCGGCGGTGGCGGCGACGGTCCAGCGCGTCGCCCGCGCGGTGAAGGCGGCGTTCGCGGCCGACGGCCTGACGGTGTTCCAGTACAACGAGCCGGCCGGCGGCCAGACGGTGTTCCACCTCCACGTCCACATCCTGCCGCGCTTCGACGGCGTGGCCCTCGGGCGCCACACGGGCGGCATGGCCGATCAGGGTCTGCTCGCCGATCACGCGGCGCGGATCCGGGCGGCGCTGGAGACGGCGTAACGGTTGTCGCTCGGGCAAGGCGAGCCCGCGGCGACGCTCGCGTCACCCGGCGTTGAGGGTTTCGCCGGTCCCCATGGCGGTCCCGGCCGCGGCGACCGGCGCACCCATGAGCAGGCGGCGCAGGGCCGCGTTCTCCGCCTCGAGCTCGCTCACGCGGCGCATCAGGGCCATGAGCGAGGTGGTATCCTCGGCGGGAGCCGGCGCGGAGGCCGGCGCGGCCTCGAGGGCGAAGGCAATGCCGACGCCGTCGGCGCGGCGCCAGGCCAGGGTCGAGCGGTAGGTCTTGTCCTTCTGCGGAATGTAGAGTTCGAAGGAATCGGGCAGCGTCGAGGTCTCGGTGAGCGCCAGGCGTGCACCGGAGGCCGACATGTCGCGCACGAGGCAATCCATGCTCGACGCGCCCTTGTTGAACAGGATCCGGCCCTTGAGGAACGTCCTCTGCCGTACTTCCCTGCGATGCTCCGACATGGGGCGCGACCTCCGTTCACCGCACGTAATGCCGGTACCCTGGCACGCGCGCCTTAAGGAATGATCGCCGGAATGCCGGATTCGCCGCCGGTCAGTGGAAGCGGCTGTCCATGGTCTGGAACAGGTAGAAGCCGTTGAAGCGCACAGCCGTCTCCGCCGCCCGGTCGTCGAACTCGATGGGGGCCGCGCCCAGATCCGCGATCTTGCCGCCGAACGACCAGTGTCCGCCGCCGAGGAAGTGCGGCACCGCGCGGCTCTCCGGCACGGCGCAGCACAGGCCCTCGACGGTCCTGAGGCAGAAAACGTTGTAATTCTGCATCGGTCAACCTCCGATTCGCCCGCTCGGCAGACGGCTTAGCCAGACAATCGGACAGGTTTGTGTCGGTCAGGTTTCGGGAACGTTGCGCTCCAGTTCGTCCAGCCATGCCCGGGCGGTGCCGTCGGAGGGCGCGCGCCAGTCGCCGCGGGGCGAGAGGGCGCCCCCGGCCGAGACCTTCGGCCCGTTGGGCAGGGCCGAGCGCTTGAACTGGCTGAAGCCGAAGAAGCGCCTGAGGAACAGGGCGAGCCAGGCCCGGATCTCGGGCAGCGCATAGGCCCGGCGCTCGGCATCGGGAAAATCCGGCGGCCAGGCGCCGGCCTGCGCATCGCCCCAGGCATGGAGCGCCAGGAAGGCGATCTTCGAGGGCCGGAACCCGTACCGCAGGGTGTAGAACAGGGTGAAGTCCTGCAGGGCGTAGGGGCCGATGACGTCCTGCGTGCTCTGCGGCCGTGCCCCGGCCTCCACCGGCACGAGCTCGGGCGAGATCTCCGTGCCGAGGATCGCCTTCAGGGTGGTGCCGACCTCGTCCGAGAACTGCCCGGTGCCGACCACCCAGCGGATGAGGTGCTGGATCAGGGTCTTCGGCACGCCGGCATTGACGCCGTAATGGCTCATCTGGTCGCCGACGCCGTAGGTGCACCAGCCGAGCGCCAGTTCCGACAGGTCCCCGGTGCCGATGACGATGCCGCCCTGCTGGTTGGCCAGCCGGAACAGGTAGTCCGTGCGCAGGCCCGCCTGCACGTTCTCGAAGGTGACGTCGTAGACCGGCTCGCCCCGTCCGAACGGGTGATCCATGTCGGCCAGCATCTTCGTGGCCGTGTCGCGGATGTCGATCTCCCGCGCCGTGGTGCCGAGCGCCGCCATGAGCGCGTGGGCGTTGGCCTTGGTCTCGTCCGAGGTGGCGAAGCCCGGCAGGGTGTAGGCCAGGATATCGGACCGCGGCAGGCCGAGGCGGTCGAACGCCTTGGCGACGACGATGAGGGCGTGGGTCGAATCGAGGCCGCCCGAGACGCCGATGACGGCGCGCTTCGTGCCCGTCGCCTCCAGGCGCTGGGCGAGGCCCGCCACCTGGATGTTGTAGGCCTCGTAGCAATCCCGGGCGAGGCGGGCGGGATCGGCCGGCACGAACGGAAACCGCTCGACCCGGCGCTCCAGGCCGAGGTCGCCCGGGGGCGGATCGAGGCGGAACCCGATCCGGCGACGGGCCGACCCGCGGGCACGGGCGTTGTCGTCGAAGCTGCCGGCCTGGAGCCGCTCCTGCGCGATCCGGTCGAGGTCGATGTCGGCCAGGGTCACGACCGGGCGGTCGGCGAAACGCGCACCCTCGGCGAGGCGCTCGCCCAGCTCGTCGATGCTGGTCTGGCCGTCCCAGGACAGGTCGGTGGTGGATTCGCCCAGACCCGCCGCCGCGTAGACGTAGGCGCACAGGCCCCGCATGGAGGCGGCCCGGGACAGGAGCGCCCGCGACTCCGCCCGGCCGACGGTGATGGGGCTGCCCGAGGGGTTGGCCAGCACCGTGGCGCCGGCGAGCGCCAGATCCATGCCGGGGGAGGCGGGGACCCACAGGTCCTCGCACACCTCGACGCCGAGGACGAAGCCGGGAATGTCCTCGGCGGCGAACAGCAGGTCGGTGCCGAAGGGCACCGTGTGTCCGCCCACCCGGATCGTCTCGCCCGCGATGCCCACGCCCGAGGCGAAGTGGCGCTTCTCGTAGAATTCCCGGTAGTTCGGCAGGTAGCTTTTCGGCACCACCCCGAGCACCCGGCCCCGGTGGATCGCCAGGGCGCAATTGTAGAGCCGGTGGCCGAAGCGCAGGGGCGCGCCGACGACGAGGACGGGGCTCAGCGTTTCCGAGCCCGCCCGCACGGCCTCGACGGCCGCCTCGACGGCGTCGCAGATTGTGGTCTGCAGGAGCAGGTCGTCGATGGCGTAGCCCGACAGGCAGAGTTCGGGAAACACCGCCAGGGCTGCGCCGTGCCCGTCGCAGTCCCGCGCCAGGGCCAGGACCGCCGCGGCATTGGCCGCCGGATCGCCCGGATGACTGCGCCCGGTGCAGGCCGCGACCCGGGCGAAGCCGTGGGCGTAGAGCGAGCGGAAGGCGGCGGGGCTGGTCTGGGCCAAGGGAGCGGTCAAAGGGCAGGGGGCTTCCGGTCGGGGCCTTCGGGACTGACCGGTCCATCCTACCCCGCGGCGCCCCCGCTCTCCAACCGCCGCACCGGAGCAAGCGTCTGTTAACGACGATGGTCCTAACTCGTCGGTGAACCGCGCCCCTCCCGGCGGCGGACCCGCTTCGAGTAAATCCGGCCAATCATGCGCGCATCGGGACGGCTCCCCTACTCCCATCGTGACCCCTCTCGTCCCGTCCGGGGCGGCGACCGCCTCGGACTGTCCATCGGCGCCCTGGCGCACCGGCTCATGAACCTGCGGGCCACCCTCACCCGCCGGCTCGCCGGGCCGCCACAGCGCCCGGACTACACCGTGGCGGCGACCCGGCCGGCCCCGAGCTGGATGACGAGTCCGCAGGCCTTCGTCGGACGGGAGGCGGCCTACCGCACCCCGCCCGCCGCGCAGGGCTGGCCCGACCACGTCTTCGACGACCGCGCCACCCTCGACATGATCCCCGCGCGCGCGGCCCCCTTCGCACAGCCCGAGGACGGTCTCCCTGAAGGCGAGGCCGGTCCCCGCGTCCTCATCCGCGCCCCGCGCCGGCCCGCCGCCATCGTGCCGGAGGCCGACGAAAACCCGCGCGTCCAGGCGCACACCACCACCGCCCCGGCCCCCGCCGTGCGCTACACCCGCACGCCCGATCCCGTGCTGCAGGAGCGGCGCCAGCGCGCCCTCGATGCCGAGCGTGCCGTCCTCGCCCAGGCCGAGGCCGCCGCCGAGGAGATCCGGACCCGCGCCGAGGCGGAGCGCGCCGCCGCGGCCGCGGCGCTCGCGGCCGCCGAACTCGAAGCCATCGAGCGGGCGACCCGCGAGGCGGCGGCGGCCACCGCCGAGCCCCTGTGGCGCCAGCCCTTCGTGGTGCCCGAGGGCGTGCGCTTCTTCCGCAGCCCCGACCGCCGGCAGGCCAGCCCCGCCATCGAAGCGACTGCCGTCGAAGCCCCCGTCCTCGAACTCTCCGTCGTCGCCGAGGCGCCCCCCGCGCCCGTCCTGCCGGAGGTCCACGCGGCCGATCCCGTCCCGGACGACCGCGACTGGTCGGACGTGCCGGACTGGTCCGAGGTCCATGCCTGGTTCGACGCCCGCGACTCGGCCGCCCTCGATGCGTGGTCGGAGATCCAGGCCGAATCCGTCGAGGCCGCGCCGATCCCCGCCGGCATCGCGCCGCCGGCCGCCGCCCCCTTCGTCGCCGCTGCCGAAGACATCGCCCCCGAAGACATCGCCCTCCTGCGCGTCCTGGCGCCGGCACCGGTCTACGTCCTCGACCGCCTGCTGCAATTCGACCGGACCGCGACCCCCGCCCCGGCCGACGGACAGGACAACGCCGCCCGCGCCCTCGCACCGCCGTCCGCGGCGCCGCGTCCTCTGGTGCTCAGCGCCATGGCCGCCCGCGCGGCCATCCGCTCCGCCCGTCCGACGCCCCCCTCCCCTGCCCCGATGCCGTTCGTCGCCGTGTTTCCGCCGATGCCCGACGTGCATCCCGCGCCGGTCGCCCTGCCCGAGCCCCTCTCGTTCGCCGAACCCGTGACGGCCGCCGAGCCGGCCTTCGTCCCCACGGCGATCCCGTCGCGGACGGTCCTGCTGCGCACGCCCAAGGGAGCCGCCCCCGAGCCCGTGGCCGAGGCACCGGGGCTCGAGATTCCGGCTGAGCCCGAAATCGCGCCGGAGCCCGAGGCCCCGGTGGCGGTCGCCCCCCCGGTCCTCAACATCCCCCGCGCCATCCTGCCGGAGCGCCCGACCCTCATCGCCGCCGGGCGCCACATCTCCATGTCGCTCGTTGAGAACGAGGATTACGAGCACCCGTCCCTCGAACTCCTGGCCGAGCCCGACCCGAGCGGGACCGAGGAGGTCGATGCCGACGTGCTGGAGCAGAACGCCCTCAACCTCCAGCAGACCGTGCAGGACTTTGGCGTGCGCGGCGATATTCTCGCGGTGCGCCCGGGTCCCGTCGTGACCCTCTACGAGCTGGAGCCGGCCCCCGGCACCAAGTCGAGCCGCGTCATCTCGCTCTCCGACGACATCGCCCGGTCCATGTCCGCCGTCTCGGCCCGCGTCGCCGTGGTCCCCGGCCGCAACGTCATCGGCATCGAGCTGCCCAACGACACCCGCGAGACCGTGTACCTGCGCGAACTCCTGGCCTCGGCCGATTTCGGCCTGAGCAAGCACAAGCTCGCCCTGTGCCTGGGGAAAAACATCGGCGGCGAACCCATCATCGCCGACCTCGCCCGTATGCCGCACCTGCTGGTCGCCGGTACCACCGGCTCCGGCAAGTCGGTCGCCATCAACACCATGATCCTGTCGCTCCTGTATCGGCTCAAGCCCGAGGAGTGCCGCCTGATCATGGTCGATCCGAAGATGCTGGAGCTCTCCGTCTACGACGGCATCCCGCACCTGCTCTCGCCCGTGGTCACCGACCCCAAGAAGGCGGTCATCGCCCTCAAATGGGCCGTGCGCGAGATGGAGGAGCGCTACAAGAAGATGTCCAAGATCGCCGTGCGCAACATCGACGGCTACAACGCCCGCATGGCCGAAGCCCGGGCCAAGGGTGAGATCATCACCCGCGAGATCCACACGGGCTTCAACCGCGAGACCGGACAAGCGGTCTACGAGACCGAGGAGATGGACCTCTCGGCCCTGCCCTACATCGTCATCGTCGTCGACGAGATGGCCGACCTGATGATGGTGGCGGGGAAAGACATCGAGGGGGCGATCCAGCGCCTCGCCCAGATGGCGCGGGCGGCGGGCATCCACCTGATCATGGCGACGCAGCGGCCGTCCGTCGACGTCATCACCGGCACCATCAAGGCGAACTTCCCGACCCGGATCTCCTTCCAGGTCACGTCGAAGATCGATTCGCGCACCATCCTCGGCGAAATGGGCGCCGAGCAGCTCCTCGGCCAGGGCGACATGCTGTTCATGGCCGGCGGCGGACGCACCACCCGCGTGCACGGGCCGTTCTGCTCGGATTCGGAGGTCGAGAGCGTGGTGGCCCATCTCAAGCGCCAGGGTCGGCCATCCTATCTGGAGGCCGTGACCACCGACGATTCCCCGCCCGACGAGAAGCCCGCCAAGGGCGCGAAGGCCGACAGGGCCGAGAAGGCCCAGGCCCTCGAGGCCGAGGACCTCGACGTGCCGATCTTCGACGGCGGCGCCTTCGCCGCCACCGGCGGCATCGATCCGGGCGCGGAACTCTACGACCAGGCCGTGCAGGTGGTGATGCGCGACAAGAAGGCGTCGACCTCCTACATCCAGCGCCGCCTGCAGATCGGCTACAACCGCGCCGCCTCGATCATGGAGCGGATGGAGATCGAGGGCATCGTCGGCCCGGCCAACCATGCCGGCAAGCGCGAGATCCTCATGGAAGGCGGCCCTGGCCCATCGTCGATGATGGACTACGACGATTGAGCCGTCTCCGCCCCGTCCGGGGCGGGAGCGTGGCCCCGACCCGTCGCATAATCGCCACAGGGGCGGACTCTAAGCGGAGCCCGCCCCGTCCGAACCGCCCTTCAGGAGACCGTCAGATGATCGGCCGCCGTCACCGCCTCGCCGCCGGCCCGCTCCTCGTCCTGGCGGCCGTCCTCATCGCCCCGGAGCCCGTCGCGGCCCAGGGCTCGTTCCTCGACGGCCTGTTCGGCCGGAAGGAGGAGCCGGCCCCGGCGCCCGTCGAGCCGGCGGCTCCGCCGGCGCCCGTTGCGCCGAAGAAGCCGGCACCGCAGGCGGCCAAGCCGGCCAAGGACCCGAAGGACGCCAAGGCGGTCGCCGGCGACAAGATCGTGACCCCCAAGCTTCCGGCGAAGGCCGCGGAGCCCGCCGCCAAGGTGGCGGCCGTGGGCGCGCCCCTGGGCCAGGAGGCCGATGCGGCCGGCGTGCTGGCGCAGGCCAACGCCTACTTCAACGGCATCACCACGCTCACCGGCTCCTTCATCCAGATCGGCGCCGACGGGCGGCGCATCGGCGGCAAGCTGACCCTGGCCAAACCCGGCCGCCTGCGCTTCGACTACGACCAGCCCTCCCCCCTGGAGGTGGTGGCCGACGGCACGTCGGTCGCGGTCAAGGATCGCAGGCTCGGCACGCAGGACCTGTACTTCATCTCGCAGACGCCCCTGAAATTCCTCCTGCGGGAGAAGATCGACCTCGCCCGCGACCTCACGGTCTCGGACGTGTCGAACGATCCGGGCGGCGTGCGCATCTCCATGGAGGACCGCTCGACCCTCGGCGGCACCTCGAAGATCCAGCTGTTCTTCGACGCTGAGGTGAAGACCCTGAGCCAGTGGCGGATCACCGACCCGCAGGGCTACCAGACCACGGTGCAGCTCTCGAACCTGCAGAAGGGCCGCAGCGTCGAGGGCACGGCGTTCTTCATCAATTACGGCCGGTCCGAGGACAAGGCCATGGAGAAGCAGATCCGGGCGCAGTGAGCCCGTCTTCGCTCGTCACATAGTTGCGCTTTAGACGCTATTTGGAAGATGTTTGACCTCCGGGACTCATTTTTCAAGGGTCATTCTAGGCTGGTAGATCCCGGACGCATCTGTATCCAGGGTTGTATGGTTCTTTCTCGCGGGTTATATCGGTGAGTTGCTCAATAACTTTGTCGATGTACGGATAATCGAGATCCTTCAAGTCCCACGCCGCAAAGCGCCACCATTGAAGATCTAATAGCCGCCCGATTTGCTGAGCAGTGAAGCGGAAGCTGAGGATCTGAGCTGGATTGCCGCCGACGATTGCGTAGGGCGGTACGTTCTTCGTCACCACCGAGTGGCCGGCGACAACAGCCCCATCCCCGATGATCACACCCTGCGCGATGAAGGCACCGTGCCCGATCCAGACGTCGTTTCCAATTACCGTTTTCTTCAGGAAGTTCGGGATCGTACGGCCATTCCTTTCGGCAGGGTGCTCAGGATGAGACGACTGGTAGGTCGCAAATTCGGACGCACCGGGAAAGCCTCCCCCGACATGGAACATTCTGTCTGTTCCGCAGTAGAAAAACGGGCTGGTGCTCATCCAAGACGATGGATGCGCGCCTCGCCCACACTGCACGCTTTCTCCCATCGAGCAGTACCGCCCGATATCGGTATAAGAATAGAATCCGCTGACGCCATAGCTGAAACTACCAATGCTGCACGAATGGTGCATATCCATACTTTTGATGCCGCAGGGAGGCTCGAAGCACAGTCCGTCGGTAATGTGAGAATGATTCTCCGGTAAATGGCATTCGACCCCCGCATCGAACAAGCTTTGTTTCAAAGTACTTGTGAGAAGCATTCGTTCGAATCCTGGGCTGTGTCCACGAGGTGGGATCATTAAGCGCCATTCAGGTGCCCCCACAATCGTCGGTTCTGTTTCGATGGGCGTTGTGTGACCATTGGATTCAATGGCGTCTTCCCTGAACGGAAACTTACATCCTCGTTGCGCCTAGACCCCTGCTTGCAAAAATGCATATAAATAGTGCGTAAATTGGCTTCTAGCTTGGGTGTGCTCTCTGTTTTATTCAAGGGCTCAAATCAAGGCGATCAGCAGTGAGATGCACCTACCAAGTTCTCTGGAATATCATCTCGAAAAGAGTTATTCATTCATCGGTTTAATAGGTCCTCTAAACATAAATTTTATCAAATACTTGGATCGCCCGTTATTGGGTCTCTCAATACGGTTCGATTTGGTCGGATCGTCATCAATACATCCAGTGTCATTCGACCGCCGCTCTGGCCATGCTGGCGGAAGTCCACCATGTTGTTTCCAGGCCGCTGCCCCCGCGACGCCTGTGCCGCAAGTCACATTTTGTGTCATATGATTTTTGTATGCTGGCGATTGCTATGGTCGACGAATTGTTTGGCTTCCGGGATCGTATCGATAAGATTCGCGTGTCGGTCTGCAAGTGCCTCGAGGTACCCGGAAAGGCTTCGGACGGCGAGCATAGCGGCATCGATATCAGGAGTGTATCGGAGCGGTCCCCCTTTATATTCAATTGGATCAATTACAAGATTGTCACTCTCACCTTTGTATTTTAGAAACCATTCATTTCTCAAAAGATCTCCGGGCCTATCTCGTAATATTTCAAATGGGGCCTGATAATGTATCGATATTCCTTGTAGTCGCGTCTCGCGATCTGCTGCTTTTGCTTTGGCCCATCCGCGCATAAATTTCACCACAGTCTGTGGGGCATTCCGTTCACTGTAATGGGCCAGAAATACTTTTGGTATTATAGGTGAATTATCGGGTCTCGTTCGATCCAATAATATGTCATGGCCGCCGTTATCTATTACAACTTCATGTCCTGCAAGATTTCCGCGTACTATAACCTTATAAAAATCGGGTTCCGGGAATCTCTTGACCATTCGGCGGGGAACAATCTTTTCGTCTTGGTTGTCCGCGCGTGTGTATTGATAATGATGCCAAGGAATCTTCACGGCAGCCACATCATCGCTCACTTCCAAAAGCGTTCTGATAAGGCCGCCAGGCAGATTTCTGTCATCAATAAATTCGTCGCCGTCGAGGCATGCTACCCAGTCTGCCTGATGCTCCTCGATTGCTTTTTGATACATAAATGTCATGAACGACTGTTCGCTAAAAGAAACCGCTTTGTTCTGATAGACGGTCAGTTCAAATCCTTCATTTTTTAATGATCTTAGGATATCTATTGTTCCATCCGTACTTCCATTATCCAGTATAATGTGATGTTGTGTATAAGTAGAAGTATGACGAATGAAAGATTCTATGATATCAGCTTCGTCCAATATGCGTGAGATTGCGACAATATTTGCCATTTTATCCTCTTGAATGCAGGTCGTCGTGGCTAGTGCGGGTTACGGACGCTTAGCTGCATTCGCGGCGCCTTTCGATTCTTCGGAAGGTCTCGATGACGGTCCTGTCCTCCGCCACCGATCCAACTCCGCATCGATGGCCCCTTGCGTCCCCGCCATGAACGCCGCCCCCGAAAGCCCCGCCGGCAGGAGCGGGAGGTAGCGCACCGTCACGGCGCCGGGATGGTGGCGTGAGCCGCCGTGGGGCCAGTACAGGCCGGAATTCACCGCCACGGGCAGCACCGGCAGGCCGAGCTTGGCGTAAAGCAGCTCGACGCCGCGCTTGAACTGCACCGGATCGGCGATGCCGCCGCGGGTGCCCTCCGGGAACATCAGCACGGAGCGGCCGTCCGCGATGGCCGCGCGGCTCTCGTCGATCATCACGCGCAGGGCCTGGGTGCCGTTGGCCCGGTCGATGATGATCATCGGCGAGCGCCGCAGGAACCAGCCGACGATGGGGATCGCCACGAGTTCGCGCTTGGCCACGATGGCGACGTTGGGCACCAGGGTGAGGAAGGCCAGGGTCTCCCAGGCGGACTGGTGATTGGCGACGATGAGGCAGGGGCCGGCCGGGACGTTCGCCCGCCCCTCCTCGACGTAGGTCAGGCGGACGATGCGCGCCAGGCCGAACAGGATGCCGCGCGACCACAGGCGGGTCGCCGCGCGGATCGGCTTCGCGGGCGCGCCCAGCGCCGCCAGCACCACGAGGGGCACGACGAAGAGCGCGGTCCAGCCGGCCCAGTACAGGTTGAACAGCGTGGAGCGGATGCGCGACACGGTAACGACAGCCCTCGATCGCGCGCCCTTCCGGACCCCGTCGGGGATCGCGGACGGGCGCGGCATTTCCACGGCGACGGCCGGGGCGGTTTCGGTCTATGGCGAAGCCGCCGCGCCGACGCGCGCACGTTCCTTTAAACGTTTTCCAGCCTCACGCGAGCCGATCGTTGCGCCTCACCGTCACCACCTGGAACATCAACTCGGTGCGCCTGCGCATCGATCTCGTCCTGCGCTTCCTCGCCGAGGCCCGGCCGGACGTCCTGTGCCTGCAGGAGACGAAGTGTCCCGACGACGCGTTTCCCCTCAAAGCCCTGCGCGGGTCGGGCTACGAGCACGTCGTCTTCGCCGGGCAGAAGGGCTACAACGGCGTCGCGATCCTGTCCCGGTTCCCGCTCATCACCCGCGACGTCATGGCCTTCTGCGAGCGGGCGGATGCGCGCCACATCTCGGCGGTGCTGGGGCCGGAGGCGGGTGCCGCCGCCGGCATCGTCCTGCACGATTTCTACGTGCCGGCCGGCGGCGACGTGCCCGACCGGGCCCTCAACCCGAAATTCGGCCACAAGCTCGACTTCCTCGCCGAACTGCGGGCCTGGGGCGGGCGCCGCCCGTCCGGTCCGGCGATCCTCGTCGGCGACCTCAACGTCGCGCCCCTGGAGCACGATGTCTGGTCGCACAGGCAGCTCCTCGACGTGGTGAGCCACACCCCCGTGGAGACGGAAGGCCTCGAGACCCTGCGGGGCGAGGCCGGCTGGATCGACACCGCCCGCCTCCTCGTGCCGGAGCCGGAGAAGATCTACACGTGGTGGAGCTACCGCTCGCCCGACTGGGCGGCGGCGAACAAGGGCCGGCGCCTCGACCACGCCTGGGTCTCGCCCGATCTCGCCGGCACCGTGCGCGACGTCACCGTGGCCCGGCACGCGCGGGGGTGGGAGCGCCCGTCCGATCATGCGCCTGTAACCCTGACGCTCGAGCTTTAGGAAACGGCGCGCGGAACACGGGCCGCCTCGCCCGCATTGGCTCTCCGAAATGCCGCGCCCGCGGCCCGCGGCCGAACCGGAGTTCCCATGCGCAAGCTCATCGTCGCCTTCCTCCTGCCCAAGCTCGTGTCCTACCTGCGCCGCCGCTATTCCGGCGGGCCGAACCGCCGCTCGATCTGAGCCATCGGTCAGCGTTTCCGGCGTCGACCGACGCCGGACGGATCACGGAACGAACGGGCCCTGCGGGGCCCGTTTTGCTGTTCGGGTCACGCCGCGCCGGCCCGAACCCGCCGCGCCCGCCTGCGCCCATAGGCGAAGTAAAGCACCAGCCCGAGGCCGAGCCACGCCGCGAGGCGCAGCCAGGTGTCGCCCGGCAGACCCAGCATCAGGGCGAGGCAGGTGAGGATGCCGAGGATCGGCACCACGGGCACCCAAGGCGCCCGGAACGGGCGGGGCCGCTCCGGGTCGGTCCGGCGCAGGATGAGGACGGCGGCGCAGATCACCCCGAACGCGAACAGGGTGCCGATGCTCACGAGTTCGCCGAGGATTCGGATGGGCACCAGGACGGCGATCAGGGCCGTGCCCGCGCCGATGACGGCCTGGCTCGCCGCCGGCACCCGCGTCCCCGGATGCACGCGGGCGAAGACCGGCGGCAGCAGGCCGTCGCGGGCCATGGCGTAGAACACCCGGGCCTGCCCGTAGAGGGCGGTGAGCGCCGCCGTGGTCAGGCCGAGGATCGCCCCGACCTTGATCGCCACGGACAACACCCCGTACCCGATGACGTCCATGGCTTTCGCGATGGGGTCGGCGACGTCGAGCTCCCGGTAGGGTACCAAACCCGTGAGGATGGTCGCCACCGCCACGTACAGCACCGTGGTGACGGCGAGGGACCCGAGGAGCCCGATGGGCGCGTCGCGCTGCGGATGGCGGGTCTCGGCCGCCGCCGTCGAGACGGTCTCGAAGCCGAGGAAGGCGAAGAACACCACGCCCGCCCCGCGCAGGATGCCGCTCCAGCCGAATTCCCCGAACGTGCCCGTGTTCTCGGGGATGAGGGGCGACCACAGGGTCGGATCGACATGGGCGGCGCCGAGGCCGACGAAGGCCAGGATGATCGCGAGCTTGATCGCCACTAGGGCGGCGTTGACCCGGGCCGAGGCGCGGTTGCCCCGCATGAGCAGCCCCGTGAGCCCGAGCACGATGGCGGCGGCCGGCAGGTCGAACCACGCCGTTCCACCCCCCGGCAGGCTTGTGCCCGGCGCCGCCGTCAGCACCGCCGGCAGGTGCAGGCCGAGATCGGCCAGGAGGCTGCGGACGTAGCCCGACCACCCCACCGCCACGGTCGCCGCCGCCACGGCGAATTCGAGGACGAGGTCCCAACCGATGATCCAGGCGCAGAGCTCGCCGAGGGTCGCGTAGGCATACGTGTAGGTGCTGCCCGGGGCCGGCACCAGGGCGGCGAGTTCGGCGTAGCACAGGGCGACGAGGGCGCAGGCGAGGCCGCCGAGCACGAACGACAGGGGCAGTCCCGGGCCGGCATGGTTGGCCGCCGCCGTACCGGTGATGACGAAGATGCCGGCCCCGATGGTGGCGCCGACGCCCATGGCAACGAGGTCGACGGCCGAGAGGCTGCGCCCGAGGCGCGGCCCCGCCCCGTCCTCGGCCTCCGCCAGGATGGCGGTGAGGGGTTTTCGCAGTGTGAGGCTGTCGCCGGCCATGGTGTCGGGTTCCGCTGACGGTGGTTCCGCGACGCGCGATTCGTGCCAGCCTGCCCGCACCAAACCACCCGTGCGTTGTCGTCCGGGCGCCCATCTGCTAAAACCGGAGCCGCATCAAGAGTCGGGCCGACGCCTGACGCCAACCTGCTCCCGGGCAAGGTGGCGCCCTTCCGCTTCCGGGAGGGGATGTGGCCGGACCGGCAACAAACGGGTTTCGCCACACGTCGTCGTCCCGCCCCGCATGCGGACCCGTGACGACAGGCGACCCCCGTGATCCCTCCTGAACCCCAGCAATTCGCGAGCGACAACTACGCCGGCATCTGCCCCGAAGCCTGGGCGGCGACGCAGGCCGCCAATGCGGGCTCGATGCCGGCCTATGGCGAGGATCCGTGGACGGCGCGGGCGGCGGACGCGTTCCGGACCCTGTTCGACAAAACCGACGCCCAGGTGTTCTTCGCCTTCAACGGCACCGCCGCCAACGCCCTGGCGCTGGCCTCCCTGTGCCAGTCCTACCACAGCGTCATCTGCGCGGCCTCGGCCCACGTCGAGACCGACGAGTGCGGCGCGCCGGAATTCTTCTCCAACGGCTCGAAGCTCCTCGTCGCCCCCACCGAGAACGGCAAGCTGACCCCAGCGGCCGTGCGGGCCCTCGCCACCGGCCGCTCGGACATCCACTTCCCGAAGGTTCGGGCGGTGACGATCACGCAGCCGACGGAAACGGGACAGGTCTACGCCCTGGACGAGATCCGCGCCCTCTCGGCCACCTGCCGGGACCTCGGCCTGCGCCTCCACATGGACGGGGCACGCTTCGCCAATGCCTGCGCCAGCCTCGGCTGTTCGCCCGCCGACATGACTTGGCGGGCGGGCGTCGATCTCCTGTGCTTCGGCGGCACCAAGAACGGCATGGCCGCCGGCGAGGCGATCCTGTTCTTCGATCCCGCCCTGGCGGAGGATTTCGGCTACCGCTGCAAGCAGGCGGGACAGCTCGCCTCGAAGATGCGCTTCCTGTCGGCGCCCTGGGTCGGGATGCTGGAGGGCGGCGCCTGGCTCGCCAACGCCCGGCACGCCAATGCCTGCGCCGGGCGACTCGCCGCCGCCGTGGCGGGCTTGCCCGACTGGTCGGCCATGTTCCCCGTCGAGGCCAACGCGGTCTTCCTGCAGGCCCCCGCGGACCAGCTGGACGGGCTGCGCGCGAAGAGCTGGCGCTTCTACACCTTCATCGGCGGCGGCGCCCGGTTCATGTTCGCCTGGGATTCCGACCCGGTCCGGGTCGATGCCCTGGCGGAGGACATCCGGAGCCTGAGCCGCCGCGCGGCCTGAAGGTTTCGACCCCGAGGGCTGCAACGAAGAAGGGCCAGCCTCGCGGCTGGCCCTTCTCTCATTCCGCCTTCGAGACGGTGGCCTACTCGGCCGCGCTCATCTCGGGGGTGAAGTGACCGCACCAGTCGGCGGCGCCCACCACCGGCCACAGACCGTGGCCCTGGGGCTCGGGCTGGCTCACCGGCGGGTTGAACCGGCACAGGCCCTCGTCGGCGGCGGCCGCCGCGCCGTTGACCTTGTGCTCGTCGAAGAACTTGCAGCTCTCACACTTGGCATGCGCCATGATCGTCGCTCCTGATCGAGAATCGGCAGCGTCGCTGCCCGCAGTTGAGAATTAGAACAGATCCAATCTGGCAGTCAACAGGGTTGTGGGCGTGCGGTTCCGTACCGGGCCGCCATCACCTGGTCGCCCTCGGGTTTTCGGGGCCTCCGGGGCCGTCTTCGGGTGCGGGGCGGGTGGACCGGTCCGGGCCCCGGAAGGGGCGTTCCACGAGGCGGGCCGGGTGCCCGAGCGCCCGGGCTCTCGGCCGCCGGCGGGGGTGGCATGGTCCGCGCTTTCGTGTATGGTCCGCGCGCTTCGACCCGTGTGAACGGGGCCGGGGCACAAGCTGCTTGTGGACTGACCGTGCTGGACGACATCCCGGCACCGGCCTCCCGCGAGTGTTCGCGAGTTCTCGCTCCGCCGGGGCTCGCACGATCCGAAAACCCCACCGAAAGGGATAGCGATGTCGATCTCGGCAGAGCGCAAGAACGCGCTCATCAAGGAATACGCGACGGGCGGCAAGGACACCGGGTCCCCCGAGGTCCAGGTGGCGATCCTCACCGAGCGGATCACCAACCTCACCGGCCACTTCAAGACCCACGGCAAGGACAACCATTCCCGCCGCGGCCTCCTGAAGATGGTCTCGCAGCGCCGCTCGCTGCTCGACTACGTCAAGGGCAAGGACGAGGCCCGCTACCGCGGCCTCATCGAGCGCCTCGGCATCCGCCGCTAACACCGGCCTCTGACGCGGTTCCGGGCCCGGCCCGGGGCCGCGTTTCCACAGATCGGGCTGCCGGAATGGGTCCGGCCTCCCGAAACCCGGGCGACTTGGAGGCGTGCCGGTCGGGGACAGGATCGCGAGGGGCTTTTTCGAGCAGCGAAGAAGCCCCTCGCCGTCTTGCCCCTGGCGGCGCCGGGTTCGCCCGACCGCATGATGGCAAGGAAACGATATGTTCGACGTACAACGTGAAGAGCTGATGTGGGGCGACCGCAAGCTCGTCCTGGAGACGGGCAAGGTCGCCCGCCAGGCCGACGGCGCCGTGATGGCGACGTATGGCGAGACCTCGGTGCTCGCCACCGTCGTCTCGGGCAAGGAGCCCAAGGTCGGGATCGACTTCCTGCCGCTCACCGTGAACTACCAGGAGCGCGCCTACGCCGCCGGCCGCATCCCCGGCGGCTACTTCAAGCGCGAGGGCCGTCCGTCCGAGAAGGAGACCCTGGTCTCCCGCCTCATCGACCGCCCGATCCGCCCCCTCTTCGTCGACGGCTGGCGCAACGACACCCAGGTGGTGGTCACCGTCCTGACCCACGACCTCGAGAACGATCCCGACATCCTCGCCATGGTGGCGGCCTCCGCCGCGCTCACCCTCTCCGGCGTGCCGTTCATGGGCCCCATCGGCGCCGCCCGCGTCGGCTACGTCAACGGCCAGTACACCCTGAACCCCCTGGTCGCCGACCTCGAAGCCTCGACCCTCGACCTCGTCGTCGCCGGCACCACCGACGCCGTGCTGATGGTCGAGTCGGAGGCCAAGGAGCTCGACGAGGAGGTCATGCTCGGCGCCGTCATGTTCGGCCACAAGCATTTCCAGCCGGTCATCGAGGCCATCGTGCGCCTCGCCGAGAAGGCCGCCAAGGAGCCCCGCAACTTCTCCGCGCCCGAGAACGGCGACGTGGAAGCCGCCGTGCTCGGCGTCTGCGAGGCCGAGCTGCGCGAGGCCTACAAGAACACCATCAAGCAGGAGCGCTACGCCGCCGTCGACGCCGTGAAGGCGAAGGTGATCGCGGCCCTCTGCCCCGCCGAGGGCGAGCAGAAGTTCGCGCCTGAGAAGGTCAAGGCCGCGTTCAAGGAAGCGCAGTCGAAGGTCGTGCGCTGGAACATCCTCGACACGGGCTCGCGCATCGACGGACGCGACGTCCGCACCGTGCGCCCCATCGAGTCCCAGGTCGGCGTGCTGCCGCGCGCCCATGGCTCCTCGCTGTTCACCCGCGGCGAGACCCAGGCCCTCGTGGTCGCCACCCTGGGCACCGGCGAGGACGAGCAGTTCATCGACGCCCTGGAAGGCACCTACAAGGAGACCTTCCTGCTGCACTACAACTTCCCTCCCTACTCGGTGGGCGAGACTGGCCGAATGGGCTCCCCGGGCCGTCGCGAGATCGGCCACGGCAAGCTCGCCTGGCGCGCCATCCACCCGATCCTGCCCCCGGCCCACGAGTTCCCGTACACGATCCGCGTCGTGTCCGAGATCACCGAGTCCAACGGCTCGTCCTCCATGGCCTCCGTCTGCGGCGCCTCCCTGTCGCTGATGGATGCGGGCGTGCCCCTGCGCCGTCCCGTGGCCGGCATCGCCATGGGCCTCATCCTCGAGGGTGAGCGCTACGCCGTGCTGTCCGACATCCTCGGCGACGAGGATCACCTGGGCGACATGGACTTCAAGGTGGCGGGCACGGAAGCCGGCATCACCTCCCTGCAGATGGACATCAAGATCGCCGGCATCACCGAGGAGATCATGAAGGTCGCCCTGCATCAGGCGCAGGAAGGCCGCGTCCACATCCTCGGCGAGATGTCCAAGGCGCTGACCGACGCCCGTCCCGAGCTCGGCGAGTACGCGCCGCGCATCGAGACCATGCAGATCCCCACCGACAAGATCCGGGAAGTGATCGGCACCGGCGGCAAGGTGATCCGCGAGATCGTCGAGAAGACCGGCGCCAAGATCAACATCGACGACACCGGCACGGTGAAGATCGCGTCCGCCGACGGCAAGGCCATCAAGGCGGCCTACAACTGGATCCGCTCCATCGTGGCGGAAGCCGAAGTCGGCATGATCTACGACGGCACCGTCGTGAAGTGCATGGAGTTCGGCGCCTTCGTGAACTTCTTCGGCGCCAAGGACGGCCTCGTCCACATCTCGGAGCTCGCCGCCCAGCGCGTCGCCAAGGTGACGGACGTCGTCAAGGACGGCCAGAAGGTGAAGGTCAAGTTCCTCGGCGCCGACGATCGCGGCAAGATCCGCCTGTCCATGAAGGTCGTCGACCAGGAGACCGGCGAGGACCTGACCGAGAAGCTCAAGGCCGAGCGCAACGCCGAGCAGGACCGCGCCCGCGGCCCGCGCCAGGACGCCTGAAGCCCACCTCAGGACGCCTGGGGCGCCTTGGCCTCAAGTTCCGACCAAGAGCACGAAGCGCGGCCCCTCGGGGCCGCGCTTTTTTGTGAGCGGAATCGGAACGGCAGGTGCGGCCGCGCTCTCCCTGCGCCCGGCGCGGTGCCGTCCCGCCACCCCGGCGCCCGTTTCGCGGAACGCCAGCCCTCACGCGGCGTTCGCCTCGCGACGCAGTATGAGCACGTCACAGGAGCACGTTCCAGAATGTCCGATCCGATGATCCCGAGCCTCTTCGAGGGCGAGACCAACCTGACCACCACCGAGCGGGCGGTGTCCGTGGTGCTCGGCCTCGGCATCGCCGCCGCCGCCGCCCAGCCGCGCCCGAACAAGTTCCTGAGTCTCGCCGCCCTCGTCATCGGCGCCGGCCTCGCCATCCGGGGCGCCACGGGCCATTGCCCGATCAAGCAGGTGAGCCACACGGCCTGAACGAAAAAAGGGGCGCCTGGCGGGCGCCCCTTCTCCGTTCCGGCCCTGGAGGGTTCGGATCAGAAGGTGTTGGTGGTGCGGCGGCCGGCGACGAAGCCGTAGATGGCGAGCACCACGATGGCGCCGACCACGGCGCCGATGAAGCCCGCGCCCTGGTTCGGACCGTACCAGCCGAGCGCCTGGCCGAGGAAAGTGGCGACGAAGGCGCCGACGATGCCGAGGATGGTCGTCATGATGAAGCCCGCGGGCTCCTTGTCGCCCGGCATGATGAACTTGGCGATGACACCGGCGACGAAGCCGATGATGATGGTCCAGATGATACCCATGGATTGGTCCTCGCTGCGCGGCGGTCCTGACGCGGTGGTTCAGGCTTGGCCGTTTTGTGATCATGAAACGCCGCACCGCAGCACTGGTTGCGCCGGGAGTGGCAAGATTGTCGCAACGGCGCAACACGGGGCGCATCGCCCCCTTTACGGTCGCCCCCGCGACGCGGCACAACCCTCGCCCATGGCCCGCGATAGGGACGGGCCGCGAGAGGCATCGCGTTCAGCATGACGATCCAGCGCTTCGAATCCGGTCCGCGCATGAGCCAGGCGGTGACCTACGGCGACATGGTCTACCTCGCCGGCCAGACGGCCAACACCACCGTCGGCGCCGGCGTCACGGCGCAGACCCAGGAGATCCTCGACACCATCGACCGCCTCCTGGCCCTCGCCGGCAGCGACAAGAGCCGCATCCTTCAGGCGACGATCTATCTCTCCGACATCGCCACCTTCGCGGAGATGAACGCGGCGTGGGAGCCGTGGGTCTCGCCCGACAACAAGCCCGCCCGCGCCACGGTGGAAGCGCGCCTCGCCGGCCCCGAGTATCTCGTCGAGATCGTCGTCGTCGCCGTCAAGGCCGCCGCGTGATCCGCGCGCGCGCGCGCCGCAGCCGCGTCGCCGGGGCGGGCCTTCTGGCCGGAGCGCTCGTGGCCCTGGCGCTGGGCTGGGGCGGCCCCGCGCGCGCGCAGACCACGCCGGAGCGCGTGATCAATATCTACAACTGGTCGGACTACATCGACCCCCGGATGCTCGACGCCTTCACCCGGGAGACGGGCATCCGGGTCGTGTACGACACCTACGACAACAACGAGATCCTGGAGACCAAGCTGCTCGCGGGTCGCTCGGGCTACGACCTCGTGGTGCCGTCGGGCCCGTTCCTGCAGCGGCTGATCCGGGCGCAGGTGTTCCAGCCCCTCGACAAGGCGAAGATCCCGAACCTCGTCCATGCCTGGCCCGAGGTCGCCGGGCGCCTCGCCACCTACGATCCCGGCAACGCCTACGCCGTCGACTACATGTGGGGCACCACCGGCATCGGGGTGAATCTCGGCCTCGTGCGCGAGCGCCTCGGCGCGGCCCAGCCCCTCAACACCTGGAGCCTCGTCCTCAACGGCGGCCTGCTGAACAAGCTCAAGGATTGCGGGGTCATGCTCCTCGATTCGCCCGAGGACCTGATCCCGAGCCTGCTGCCGGCCTACGGCCTCAAGCCCGACACCAAGCGCTGGGACGACATCACCCAGGTCACCGACGCCCTGTTCAAGGTGCGGGGCGCCGTGCGCAAGTTCCACTCGTCGGAATACATCGGCGGCCTCGCCAACGGCGACCTGTGCCTCGCGGTCGGCTATTCCGGCGACGTGATGCAGGCGAAGAAGCGCGCCGAGGAGGCGAAGAACGACGTCGACATCGCCTATTACGTGCCCCGCGAGGGGGCGCTCATGTGGTTCGACGCCTTCGCGATTCCGAAGGACGCCCCCCACCCGGCCGAGGCCCACGCCTTCATCGACTACATGATGCGGCCCGAGGTGGCGGCGGCCAACACCAACTTCGTCTCCTATGCCAGCGGCAACGCGGCGGCGAAGAAGTTCGTCAAGGCGGAGATCCTAGGCAATCCCGGCATCTACCCCGACGACGCCACCCTGCAGCGCCTGTTCGTCAACACCGCCTGGGACGACCGCACCCAGCGCTTCGTCACCCGGGCGTGGACGCGGGTGCGCACGGGGCGCTGAGCCGCCGTCACGCCACGGCGGGCGGCTCGTCGGCCTCGGGGCCGGACGGCGAGTTCAGGATGTCCTCCAGCTCGTCCACCAGCCGGTCGATCTGGTCCGAAGTCGCCAGGACCTTGAGGGTCTGGCCGTCCTGGGTGGCGAAGGCGAGTTCGATGTCCTCGCCCGAACGGGCGGCGAGGATGCGGGCGAGGCGGTAGGTGGCGCTCATGGGCGGGCTCCGTGGGACGCTGGGATCTATCGGGCGAGGAGGGCGACGGCCACGGCCGGGCCGCAGGTGGAGGCCCAGTCGGCCCCCGCCGGGGACACGCGGTCGGCGATGAGGTCGGTGAGCGCGACGGCCGGACGGCCGAGGCGGGCCGCCAGGCGCTCGGCGAGGAAGCGCCCGGCCCCGCACACGACCACGGGCGCGTCCGGCGGCAGGTCCGCGCGGGAGAGCAGCAGGGCGGCGGCATCGTGCAGGGGGCGGAGCTGGGCTTCCGCGAAATGGGCGGCGAGGGCCCGCCAGTCGGCCGGCACGCCTTCTCCGTGGTCGCGGCCGATGAGGCGGGCCAGCCGGATCTCGCTCTCCGCCAGGGACTTGCCCTTGCCGTCGGCGCTCTGCTGCTGGTCGGCCCCGTCGGCCAGGTCGCCGGTGACGCGGTAGACGTCTGCCATGGTGGCGAAGGTCTCGGCCATGAGCCGGGTGCGGCGGCCGCGGAACGGGGCGTGGTCGGCGAGGGCGATGGGGTGGGAGCGGACCACGCCCGTGTAGACGAGTTCGCCCGTCTCCAGGCGCTCGGCATCGCTGTAGCCCGTGGCCGCCGGCCGACCCCCGACCACGGGGATGAGGTCGGCGGTGGTCGAACCGATATCGACCAGGAGCGCTTCGCCGCGGTGCCGGCCGACGAGGGCGGCGGTGGCGTGCCAGTTGGCCGAGGCGATGTCGGCGGCCGCCGCGCGGGCCGAGTCCGGCGCGAGGAGGCCGGCGCGGCCGCCGTAGATGCGGACGGAGCCCGTCAGATTCGCCCCCGCCCAGCCGGCGAGCTGCGCGACGCCATCGGCCCTGTCCGAAAAACAGTCGGTGAGTTCGCCCGTCATGGTGACGACGTGGTCGGCGGAGGTCCGCGCCCAGTCGGGCAACTGCGAGAAGGTCTCGTCGAGGGCCGGCAGGCCGCGCCACAGGCGGCAGGGCGCCTGCACCACGGCCTCGACCCGGCCGTCGCGCACGCGGGCCGCCTTGACATGGACCCCGCCGAGATCCCAGCCGATGACGGTCGTTTGCGTGGGCGCGGATGCTGCTGTCACGGGGGCGGGCCTGGGGACGGAGAACGGAATGGCGGACGGATTCGAGCTCATCCCGGTCATCGACCTGCGCCACGGGCAGGTGGTGCGGGCGCGGGCCGGGGAGCGCGCCACCTATGCCCCGATCGTGACGCCGTTGGCAAAGGGATCGTCGCCGGCCGACGTGGCGCGCGGGCTGCTCGGCGCCGTGCGGGCGAGCCTTCTCTACGTCGCCGACCTCGACGCCATCATGGACGGCGCCCCGCCGGATCGAACGAGCCTGGCGGCGATCCGCGCCGCCTGCCCGGAGGTGCGGCTCTGGGTCGATGCCGGGTTTTCGGACAGCCCCGGGGTGGAGGTGTTCCTGGCATCCAACCTCGGGCGGCCGGTCATCGGCAGCGAGAGCCAGGCGGATGCCGGCCTCGTGCGCGGGCTCGGCGACCGGGCGGTGTTCTCCCTTGACACGCGGGGAACGGAGCGCCTCGGACCGGAGGCCCTGCACGACGAGCCGGCGCACTGGCCGCGCGACGTGATCGTGATGACCCTGGGGCGGGTCGGGGCCGGGGCCGGGCCGGACCTCGACCGCCTGCGTGCCCTGAGGGCCGCGAGCCCGGCGACGCGCCTCTACGCGGCGGGGGGCGTGCGCGGACCGGCGGACGTGGCGGCCCTGGCGGCGATGGGCGTCGCCGGCGCCCTCGTCGCCTCCGCGATCCACGACGGCGCGTTCGTGGCGTGAGCCAAAAAGAATGGGGCGGCCGAAGCCGCCCCACATCAGTAGTTCATCGTCCGAGGAAGATGGATGCCAGTCGCTGGATCAGGCCCCGCGGTGCGGGCGGAGGCTCACTCTGCCCAGGACTGCCCCCAATCTAAGCGTTCGACGCGAAGGGGTGCGAGGCCGAGTTGCGCTGCTCGGTGGCCTGAGCGGCGGTGGGCTCGCCCTTGACGGCGCGCTGGATGGACAGCTTGACGGCATCGTAGTTGTACTTCTGGATCTTGGCGTCGTCGGCCGCTTCCCAGTGGATGAACACGCCGACCAGGATGAACAGGTCGTCGGCCTCATCGGCGGGGATGATGCCCTCGGCGACGGCGTCCTGCACGGCCTTGGCAACGCCGTACTGGGCGGGGCCGAACATCTGGACGGCCTGACGGGCGTCGTTGATGGTGACCTTGTTGAACATCAGGGTGTTCGGCTTGCAGGGCAGGTTCGGCGCGATGACCGCGAGCAGGCTGGTGAAGCCGTGCTTGTTGTTCACGAGGCCGTTGCAGAAAGCCGTCTCGGCCGGCGAACCGCGCGGTCCGATGATGAGATCGATGTGGGCGACCTCGTTGCCATCGCCGACGAGAGCCTCGCCGACCAGAACCTTGTTGATCTTCGCCATGTGGGGTTTCTCCCAGGAGTCTTGAAAAGACGTGACCGCCCTCGAAGGGGAGCGCGGCCGAAAGCTATCCTTGTTCACGGCGTCCAGCCCCCGAAAGGGCGGACCGGTTAGCCCGGATCGCGGCGCGGACCCTACTCTGGGCGTTTGCCCGGAACAACCCTGCGCGCCGTGCGGTTTTCGCCAATTTATTTGACTTCGGGCGGAACAAATTCTGTCGATGGTGAATCCGACGACCGCTCCGGGCCGGGGACGCACCGTGCGGGTCCGGCGAGGAGCCGATCGAGGAACAGGGTCGCGACGGTGAAGTCGGCGCTGGTGCCGGGGTTGAGGCCGGCGGCCTTCCAGGCTCGGTCCTTCGCCAGCAGGGCGTCCACGGGCCGGGTCGCGAGGTCGAGGCCGAGGAGGGCGGCGGCCTCGTCGCGCAGGGCCTCGGCGCGGGGGCGCCCGTGCTTGCGCGCCACGTGGCTGTCGGGCACCCGCGCCAGGTAGGCGAGGAACACGGCCGTGGTCGTCCAGGGCTCCGACAGGCCCGTGCGGCGGGCGGCGGCGAGGGCCGGCAGGCCGATGTCGAAGAGATCGGCGAACCCGCCGACATAGGCGCGGGCGATGGCGTCGCGGGGGGCCGCCTCCGCCATGGCCGCGCGGAGTGAGGGGGGGGCGTCCGGCCCGGTCACGTCGTGGCGGGCGGCCGTGCCGAGGCCGCCGGGATTCGCCAGCCGGATCGCGGCGTAGACCTCCGCCGCGTCGTCTGCATCGAAGCCGTCGAGGATCGCGTCCAGGGCGGCGCGCAGGGGCCCGTCGGCCTCGGCCGCCCGCGCCAGGGGCGCGCACAGGAGCAGGATGCCGAGATTGGTGTTCTGGCCCACCGCCGCCAGGGTGGCCGCCATGGCGGCACGGACCCGTGCCCCGACCCGCGCGCCCGTCCGCGCCAGGTGCGGGGCCGAGACCTCGGCGCTGGTGACGAAATCGACCGTGGCCATGCGGTGGCCGTCGGCGAAGGCGTGGACGTTGCCGGGCTTGAGGGCGTCGAGTTCGGCGAGACAGCTCGCCCGGTAGGCCGCGCCGATGGCCGTGAGGCCGGACGTCCCGAGTTCCCGCATCCCGGGTTCGGTCATCCCAGCGCCGAGACGAGGCGCGGGGGCCGGGCCGCCCGCACGGCGGCGAGGAAGCCGCGCGCCACGGCGAGGGCGATGTCGACCTCCGTAACCTTCTGCAGGCCCGACCACGCCGGCATGGAATTGACCTCGAGGACGAGGAAGCCGCCCTGCCCGTCCTCGACGAGGTCGACGCCGGTGTAGTCGACGCCCACCGCCGCCGCCGCCGCCTCGGCGAGTTCGGCCGCCGCCGGCGGCATCGCCCAGGGCAGCGGCCGGCCCCCGCGATGGACGTTGGTGATCCAGCCGTCGCCCTCGCGGATCATGCCGGCGATGGCGCGGCCCTCGCAGACGAAGACCCGGTAGTCGCGCCACAGGCCGTCGCTGCGGGCGACGTAGCGCTGGAGGTAGTAGACCCGGGAGACGGCGTCCTCGTCCGGCAGGTCGTCGGGGGTCTCGATGAGCTGGAGCCCCTCCCCCTGCGAGCCGAACAGGGGTTTCAGCACCAGGGGCCGGCCGGGGCCGGCCTCGCGGGCCACGATCTCGGCCGCCGCCGCGCGCTTCGAACACACGAAGGTGCCGGGGGTCGGCAGGCCGGCCCGGTCGATGAGCAGGCTCGTCATCGCCTTGTCGACGGAGCGCTCGATGGCCGTCGGCGAGTTCCACACGGTGGTGCCGGAGGCGACCAGGGCGTGGAGCACGCCGAGGCGCAGGGTGGTGGCCTCGAAGGTGCCGCCCGCCACGGTGCGCAGGAGCACGCCGTCCGGCAGGGCGTCGGCAAAGCCCGGCACCCGCAGGGGCTCGCGCCCGCCCGTCTCGATGGCGACGTCGGCCAGGGAGAACAGCACCGGCTCCGCGCCGAGGTGCTCCAGGGCGGCCTTCAGGCGCGCCTTGTGCCAATTGCCGTTGTCGGCCGCGAGCCCGATCCGCATTGCATTGTTCTCACACGATGTCCGGATTGATCCGGCGGGGCCGTCGCGCAGTTCCCTCGCCCCGCCTGCGGGGAGAGGGCCGTGCCGACCTTGTCGTCGGCACGGCGAGGCGGCAGCCGAGGGTGAGGGGGCGTCGTGGAAGGAGCCTCGTCTGGAGGCACCCCCTCACCCTCGCTTCGGCTGGCGCCTTCGCTGGCCGCATGGACGGCAGGGTCCATGCGGCCCTCTCCCCGCCCGGCGGGGAGAGGGGGCAGGCGCCCTGCCCCCGTGATCCCCGTCAGCTGAACGAGGCTTCCACCAGCTCCGGCATCAGCCGCCCACCGCGAAAACTCTTGCCCGTGGTGACGGAGGTGACGATGACCTCGGCCGGGCTGAACAGGGCCCCGTCGATCTTGTAGAAGTCGCCGTTCACCCGGCCGAAGATGTCGGCGAAGGGCGCGCCGTGGTCGGCCGAGGTGGTCGACGGCAGCTGCTCGGCGAGTTGGCGGGCGTCGGCCTCGTCGGCCTCGACGTAGAGATGCACCCGGCCGCCGTAGATGATGGCGTCGTTGGTGCGGCCCATGGCCTGGATGAAGTCCGGGTGCTGGGGCGAGAGCGGCGCCGACCCGAGGCCGTCGACGATCTTGTGCAGGTCGAACCCGACGGTGTGGGCCTTGTGGAGGGCCACTTCGAGGACGCGGGCGACGACCTGGGTCGCACCGGCGAGGCTCTGGGTCGGCGCGTAGATGAAGGTCAGGTGCTCAGGGGACAGGCCCGTGGCCTCGGCCACCTTGGCGATCACCGAGGCCGGCGGGCCGCCGGCCGCCTCCAGCACCAGGGCGGTCTGGGTGGCGGTGTCGCGGTAGCCGAGCTCGGCGTAGAGGTCTTCCACCACGGCCACGGCCCGGCCGGGGCCGGAGCCGAGGGCGAAGAAGCCGGAATCCCCGGTCTCGTCGGCGAGCGACCAGCCGGCATACTGGCTGCCGAGGCAGGCGATCACCGGATCGGACGAATGCACCACCACGGAGTAGGGCCAGGCCGCCACGGGGCCGGAGGGGGCGATGGTGACGGTGCCGAGGCCGCCGAGGCAGATCTCGGCGATGCGCCGGCCGGCCTCGATGGAGCCGCGCACGGAGGCGCCGGCATCGACCATGCGGGCGCCGTCCTGCGTGGTCACGGCGAGCCGCAGCACGTCGGCATCGGCGACGAGGCGCTCGACCAGGGGGGCGGTGAGGGCGTTGACGCTCGGATAGGGGCTTTTGGGCGCCGTCGGACGCGTGGTCATGGGTGTTCCTCCGTCAGATCGAGCAGGGTCCGCAGGTGGGCGGCCCGGCCTCGCAACATCTCTCTCGTGGCGGCCGAGTCCGGCCCCGTTGCGAACAGGGTGCACAGGGGCGCGTCGCGCGCCACCGGGCTGCCGGATCTTGGGCGGTCGCGAACGAAAGCCGGCCAGTCGATCGGCGGCATCGGCGCGTAGCCGGTGGCCGCGTAGCAGATTTCCGTGGCCGCCGCATCCACCGGCGTCGCCTCCGCCGTGGGGAGGCGGCCGAGGCTCGCCGCGATGTGCTGCGCCAGCAGCGGCGTCGGGCGCCGGTCGAGGATGTCGAGGGTGGCGCCGGGGCGCGGGTTGATCTCGGTCAGCCACCACTCCTCGCCCGAGACCAGGATGTCGGCGCTGGCGAGGCCGCGCAAGCCGGTCTCGGCGACGAGGCGTTCGACGGCGTCGGCGATCCGCCCGACCATGCGCGGGGCGAGGGCCGGCACCTCGTGGCGCGCACGCGCGACGGCACCGGCGTAGCGGAACGGGCGCAGGGGCGAGGGCGCGCTCCACTGCTCCGTGAGGCCGACGAGGACGATGGTCTTTCCATCCGCCAGGAAGGCCAGGGCATGGGCCCGGCCCGGCACGCGAGCCTGGAAGTAGGCGCCCGGCGGCGCCGGTCCGGCCGTTGCCGCGCGGATGTGGGTGCCGCCCGAGCCGCCGGCCCGCTTCAGCAGCCAGTCGGTCCGGTCGGGCACGGGGTCGCGGGTGACGGCGGGGTGGGGCACGCCGAGGCGGGCGCAGAGGCCGGCGAAGCCGAGCGGGTCCTTGAGGCGCGCGACGGTGCCGGGGGCGGCGCCGAGGAGGCGGAACCGCGCCGCGAGGGCCGCCATGAGGTCGGGCGCGCCCTCGAAGCCGCTGCCGAGGACGAGGCCCAGCGGCGGCCGGCCGGCCGAAGCCACCAGGGCGTCGAGGCCGGCGAGCACGCCTTCCCCGCCGAGGCGCCCGTCGCCGAAGCGGCCCGATGCGGGGCGGTGGTGCTCGGCGAGGTCGAGGGTATCGGCGTCGCCGAAGAGGTCGAGGACGAGGGGATGCAAGCCCGCCCGCCGCGCCGCCTGGGCGAGGGCACGGCCGGACTGGGCGGCGATGAGGAGGGTGTCGCCTCCGGTGTCGGACGCGTCAGCGGAACTCTCTTGGGGATTGGCCAGGATGTGAGCCTCGGATGCAGGCCTATCCCATCACCCACCTCTCGCCCCTCGAAAGGAAGGCTACGGTACGCCGGGTCGCTCGGGCATCGCGGGTCCCCTCTCCTGGAAGGAGAGGGACAGGGTGAGGTGTGCGAACTCTCCGAAAAGGTCCCACATCTCACCCCAACCCTCTCCTTTCAGGAGAGGGAGCCCGGTCGCGCTCTCGGCTGACACAGTCAGCTTTGTGCGATGGCCAGGTACGGCTGCGTGAACCCGGTGGGATGGGGTGAATGGAATTGGGAGGTCTGTGGGCGAAGGCGCCCCTCAGCCCGCCACCTCGACGGCCACCGTGTAGGCATCGCGAAAATCGAGGCAGAGGGGTTCCTTGGCCTCGAGCATGCGGCGGAACAGGCGCGACTGGGTCTGGTACTTCACGTTGCCCACCGCCAGGGCACCGATGCCGACGCCCCTGCCAACGGGCAGGGGCACGTCGACGGCGTTGACGTCGATGCCGGCGATGCCGGCCGGGGGCACGGCGTTGACGTCGGAGGCGACGAGGAGGTTCGGCGCGGATTCGAGATCTTCCGCCGTGAGGATCGAGACGCCGGCCGGGCCCGCCGACAGGATCACGTCGGCGTTGGCGATGGCCGCGCGCCGGGCCTCCACGGTGGAGCCGTCCACGGACCCGACCTCGACGCCGAAGCGCCAGCGCATGGTGTGGGCGATCTTGCTGACCCGCTCCTCGCCGTCATGGCCGACGATGGTGGTCTCGGCGCCGTTGAGGGCCCCGATCACCGCCGCCACGTAGGCGACGACGCCGGCCCCGCCGAAGATGACGATGCGCTTGCCGGCGAGCTCGGTGTCGAACTTCGCCTTGAGGGCGCGGGTCACCTCGGCGACCATGGCGGCACCGGTGGTGAACGAGCCGGCTGGGTCGGCGAAGATGTGGTTGGCGAAGGGCGGCACCAGGGCCTTCTTCGCCCGGTCGACCATGTCGAGGGCCTCCTCGGCGTTCTTGCCGGCGATGAAGATGCCCGTGCGCGTCCCGTCCTGGGGCGAGCGGGAGAAGATCGAATCCTGCACCAGGGACGTGACGTCGGGCAGGCTCGCGCCGGTGTAGGTCGCGATGGTCTCGAACCCGGCATCGACGGCCATGTTCACGTCGAACGGGCTCATGTGTTTGAGGGGCGTGATCATGTGCAGGATCGAGCGGGCCATGGCGGGTTTCCCTCCGTGCGGTCGCGGTCAGTTCAAGGAGACTTGCCCCGATCGTGCGCCGGGGTGATGAAATGTCAAAGCCGGTGGTCGTCGGCCCGATCGAGGGCAGGTCGATAGCCTGTGCCGCCTTTGCGTCGTCTTAAAGCGGCGTCACCGCGGCGCCGGTGTTGCGTCCGCGCGCGATGAGGAAGCGCAACGGGCCGGGCCGCTCCAGGGATGCGACCAGCCTCCGCGCCGCATCCTCCGACGGCACCAGGGCGAAGCCCGTCGGCCCCCAGGAACTCTGCCCATAGCCGGCGATCCCCTGCGCGGCGATGGCGGCCAGCGCCTCGGCCACGGCGGGGCTGGCGTAGCGCCCGCCCTGATGGGGCGCGAAATGATCGCCGATGAGGCGCTGGATTCGGGTGATCCCGGCGCCGAAACCCTCGGGCTCGGCGGTGGCGGCGGCGGGCAGCACCTGCATCAGGACGATGCGGCAGATCTCGGCGGCCTGGGCCTCGGGGAAGCGCGGCAGCTCGCGAAAGGCCTCGGTCTCGCGGGTGCCGTGGACGCCGGTCATGCCGGTGTCGAGGATGAGGACGACGCGCCAGGCCTCCGGGTAGGCCAGCCGCGCGATGACGGGGGGCGGGTTGCCGAGGCCGTCGCGTCCCCCGTCGACGATGAGCCCCCCTTGGGTGAAGGCCGCGAGGCCGACGCCGGAGCGGTTGCCCCGGTCGAGGGCATCGGCGAAGGCCTCCGGCGCGAACGGGCGGCCCGCCAAGCGGGCGAGGGCCGCGGCGACGGCGAGCGCCAGCTGCGTCCCCGAGCCGAAGCCCGCATGGGCCGGCATCGTCTCCGCGATGTCGATGGCGGCGTGACCGTCGATCCCGAGGTGCGTGGCCGCCGCCAGGGCGTAGCCGTGGGCGCGCTTCGCTTCCGGTCCCGTCACCGTCAGGCCGGGTGCGGCGCGCGCCGTGAGGGTGATGGCGGGGGTGTCGAGGGCGAGGCCGAGGCTGCCGAAGCGCCGTCCGAGGCCGCCATGGAGGTCGAGGAAGCCGAAATGCAGGCGACCCGGTGCGTGCACCAGCACGCCGGCCGCCCCGGATTCGTCCCCTGCCCCCTCCGGGATCTGCGTCACGTCGATCCCCTTCATCGTCACGGCCGCATCGCGCGGACCGGTTCATCGCATCGCTGCGGAGCGGATTGCCCGGCAGCGGGCTTCTCCCATAGAGCGCGGACGCCTCGCAAGCGTCGCGAACGCATCCGTCCTCCGGGGCGCACCACGCGGGGGCCGCCCGAACGTCCGTCGCGATGGCGAGACGAAAAATTTCCAACCGCAATCGGTCGGGCATCGGCCCCGGGACTTGCTTGGGGGGCGGCCCCGATGCAAACGTGCCGCCCGATCGTTCTGGACTGGCTCAGTCCCGCCGTGCGCGACGCCCGTTCTAGTGGCGTGCGCCGGGCTCTCGATTTTCCAAGGTGCAAAGTATGGCGGCCTGGGTGAAGGGTGGTGCGACGGATGCGGACGCGGCGGTGGATGCCGCCGCGACGCTCCTCGCCGCGGCGCGGACGCCGATCGTGGCGGGGCTCTGCGCCGAACTGAGCGCCGTGCGGGCGGCCTATCACCTCGCCGACGCCATCGGCGCCTCCGTCGATCCCGTGGCGGGGCCGAACCTCTACGCCGAACTCGGTGTTTTGAGCCGGACGGGCGCGATGCTCACCACGCCGGCCGAGACCACGGGCCGGGCGGACGCGATCCTCATCGTCGGCAACGCCCCGTGGGACCGCGCCATCGTCCAGGAGATCGCCGAGTCCGCGCCGACCAGGGGCCGCGCCGCCGGGGCCGAGCGCACCCTCCTGTCCCTCGGCGGCCCGCGCAACGGCGCCACCCGGCACGTGGCCTATCCGGCGGAAGCCGGCGGCCTCGCCGTCTCTGTCGCGCACCTGCGCGCCTACCTGAAGGGCCATCTCGCCGGCGAGACCGCCTATGGCGACCTCGCCCGGCGTCTCGCCGCCGCCCAGTACGGCGTCGTCCTGTACGACGCCGCCGAACTCGGCGAGCTCGGCGTCGAGATGCTCCAGGGCATGGTCAAGGACCTCAACGAGGTCACGCGCTTCTTCACGCTTCCCGTTTCCGATCCGTATCAGGGCCGCGCCCTGCTCCAGCTCGCCGCCTGGACCACCGGTCAGGCGCCCCGCGTCGGCTTCGGCCGCCACGTGCCCGAGCACGACCCCTGGCGCTTCGACAGCGCCCGCCAGATCGCCGCCGGCGAGGCCGATGCCGTCCTGTGGCTCGCCTCCCTCCCCGCCCCCCGGCCGGACTGGCTCGGCACCCTGCCGAGCATCGCCATAGTCGGCGAGGGCAGCCCCGAGGCCACGGGCGACGCCGCCGAGATCGTCATCGCCGTCGGCGTGCCGGGCGAGAGCGCGGGCGGCAGCCTGTGGAACGACCGGCGGGCCACCATCACGTACGCGCCGCCCGTCGGGCAGCCGGCCGAGCTGACGGCCGCCGGCGTGCTCGCTGCCATCCAGGACCGCCTCGTGCAGAAGAAGGCCGCCTCATGCTGATCCGCATCCAGGGGGGACGGGTCGTCGACCCGACGGCCGGGCGCGACGCCGTCGGCGACGTCTGGATCGAGAACGGCCGGGTCGTCGCCGCCTCCGAGCGCGCCCCCGACCAGACCATCGACGCCACGGGCTGCGTGGTGATGGCGGGCGGCGTCGAGGTCCACTCGCACATCGCCGGCGGCAACGTGGTGATGAGCCGCCTGCTCCTGCCCGAGCTCTACGCCAGCGAGGCGGCGCCCGAGGGCCATCCGTTCGCCCATGCCGGCGGGTCGGCCGCCTGGATCGGCGCAAACTACGCCCGGATGGGCTACACCATCGCCGTCGAGCCGGCGATGCCGCCGGCCAACGCCCTCTCGACCCAGCTCGAACTCGCCGACATCCCGCTGCTCGACCGCGGTGCCCTGACGGTGATGGGCAACGACGACCACCTGCTCCAGCTCCTGCGCCAGCGCGAGGGCAAGGCGGCGGTGCGCGACCTCGTCGCCCTCGCGGTCGCCACCTCGCGGGGCCTCGGCGTCAAGTGCATCAACGCGGGCGGCGCCTCGGCCTTCAAGGACGGGATGCTGAAGCTCAGCCTCGACGAGGAAATCCCCGTCTACGGCCTGTCCACCCGCAAGATCATGACGGCCCTGCTCGATGCCGTCGAGGAAATCGGCGTGCCGCACCCGCTGCACGTCCATTGCAACAACCTCGGCATTCCGGGCGCCGACGAGTCCTTCGTCGACACCCTGGAGGCGGCCGAGGGCCGGCGCATCCATTTCGCCCACGCCCAGTTCTACGCCTACGGCGTCTCCGACCCCGAGAACCCGGCCACCGGCGGCTTCCGCTCGGCGGCCGAGCGCATCACCGAGGCGATGGAGAAGCACCCCAACGCCACCTTCGACGTCGGCCAGGTCGCCTTCGGCCAGACCGTGACCATTTCCCTGGACATCCTGCGCCAGTTCGCCGGCCGCAAGGGCGCCAATCCGAAGAAGTGGATCCTGACCGCCGGCGACGCGGAAGGCGGCGGCGTCGTGCCGTTCCTGTACAAGCCGCGCGGTGCCGTCAGCTCCCTGCAATGGGCCATCGGCCTCGAGCTCATGCTGCTGTCCAAGGAGCCGGAGCGCACGATCCTGACGACGGACCACCCCAATGGCGGCCCGTTCACGGATTACCCGCACATCATCCACCTGCTGATGGACAAGGAGAAGCGCGACCGCGAGATCGCCGGCCTCCACAAGGTCATCGGCGAGCGCTCCGGCCTCTGCGCCATCGAGCGCGAGTACAGCTTCTCCGAGATCGCGCAGCTCACCCGCTCGGGGCCGGCGAAGCTCCTGGGCCTCACGGATCGCGGCCACCTGCGCGAGGGTGCGCGGGCCGACGTCGCCATCTACCGCGACGACCGGGACCGCACCGCCATGTTCGCCCGGGCGAAATGCGTGCTCAAGGACGGCGTCACCATCGTCGAGGACGGCGAGGTCGTGGCCTGGACCTCCGGGCGCACCCTCGAACTTGACGTCGAGTCCGACAAGGCCATGGTCGCCCGCTCGGAGACCTACCTGCAGGACCGCTTCGGCGCGGGCCTGAGCTCGTTCGCGGTGCCGGACGAGGCCTTCCCGAAGGCGGACGTGTTCGAGGAGGTCGCATGTCTGGCTTGAAGGACGGGTATCGCGTGAGGACCGGTGGCTGACATGACGGAACTCACCCTCAACGGAATCCCGGTGATCGACACCTTCGCCGAGGCGTTCGACGTCGCCGGCACGGCGATCATCATCACCAACGACACGGCGAAGTGGGCGATGATCGCCGCCGTCACCATGACGGGGTTCGCGACCTCGGTGATCGGCTGCGGCGCCGAGGCCGGCATCGATTGCGAATTGTCGCCCGAGGAAACCCCGGACGGGCGCCCGGGCGTGCGGGTCCTGCTGTTCGGCTTCGAGCCCAACGGCCTCAAGGACCAGCTGCTCAAGCGCGTCGGCCAGTGCATCCTCACCTGCCCCGGCACCGCCTGCTACGCCGGTGTCGACGGCCCCACGAAGATCAAGCTCGGCGGCGCCATCCGCTACTTCGGCGACGGGTTCGCCGTGGCGAAGCGCCTGCCCGACCCGATCACCGGCAAGTCGCGCCGCTACTGGCGCATCCCGGTTATGGACGGCGAGTTCCTGTGCGAGGACTTCGTCCGCGCCGTGGACGGGGCGGTGGGCGGCGGCAACCTGCTGTTCCTCGGCCGCAACCACGCCGAGACCCTGAAGGTCGCCGAGATCGCCGTCGACGCCGCCCGTACGATCTCGGGTGCGATCCTGCCCTTCCCCGGCGGCATCGTCCGTTCGGGCTCGAAGGTGGGCGCGCGCACCAAGGGCATGATGGCGTCGACCAACGACGCCTATTGCCCGACCCTCAAGGGCCGGGCCGGGACCGAATTGTCGGCCGATGTCGGCGTGGTGCTGGAGATCGTCATCGACGCCCTGACCTCGCACGGCGTCGCCGAATCCATGCGCGCGGCCCTGCATGCGGCGACGGAAGCGGGGGCCGCGCACGGCCTCGTCGCCGTTACCGCCGGCAATTACGGCGGCAATCTCGGCCGCCACCATTATCACCTGAAGGACCTGCTCTCGAAGGAGCCGGCGAGCGAGGCTGGAGCGGCATGAGCACCCTCACCCTGCGCCAGGAGCCGCCGGAGCGGCTCGATTTCCTCCATGTCACCCCCCTCTCCCTCAGCGGCCTCAGCGAGGCCGAGGCGGCGCGACTTCCCGTGGGCACCAGCCGCCGGGGCCTGACGCTGGGCGACTGCTTCACCATCGCCCTCGACAAGTCTGAGGATCTCGTCATCGAGGGCGGCTCGTCGCGCCTCGACCGGGTCGGGGCCTCCCTCGACGGCGGCAGCATCCGCGTCGTCGGCGATGTCGGCCAGCGCCTCGGCGCCGGCATGAAGAACGGCAGCGTCACGGTCACCGGCTCGGCCGGCCCGTTCGCGGGCTCCGGCGCCACCGGCGGCACCATCACCATCGCGGGCGACGCCGGCGATCACGCCGGCGGTGCGGTCTACGCCGCAAAGGCCGGCCTCGACGGCGCCACCTTGGTGATCAAGGGCACGGCCGGCGACCACCTCGGCGACCGCATGCGCCGCGGCCTCATCCTCGTCGGCACGGCCGGGGCGCATGCGGGTTCCCGGATGATCGCCGGCACCATCGCGGCCGGTTCGCTCGGCGACCATCCGGGCTTCGGCATGCGCCGCGGCACCATCCTGGCCGGCGGCGTCGGGGCCCTCACCCCGAGCTTCGTCGAGACCGGCACCCACGACCTCGTGTTCCTGCGCCTCCTGGCCCGATCGCTCCGGCCCCTGAGCCCCGCCCATGCCGACCTCGCCGCCGGGGCGCTCACCCGCTACTCGGGCGACCTCGCCACCCTCGGCAAGGGTGAATTGTGGGTCTCGGCGGCCTGACCGGCCGCCGCTTCGCCATCAGGCGGCGTCCCGGACCAGCGGCGTGATGCGATCGACGGTATCGCCGAGGGCGCGCCTGGCCGTCTCGACGTCGAAGGCGGTCTGGAGGTTGAGCCAGACCCGCGGATCGAGTTCGAAGTAGCGCCCGAGCCGCAAGGCCGTATCGGCCGTGATCCCGATCTCTTCGCGGGCGATCCGTTCGATCCGGGTTCGCGGTACGCCACAGGCCTTGGCGATGGCGTAGGCCGTCAGGTTCAGCGGCACCATGAACTCCTCCCGCAGCACCTCCCCGGGGTGCAGCGGCGGCAGGACGATGGGCGAGTCCGTCTCGGCTTCCAGGTTCGTCTCGGTTTCCAGGGTCGTCTGGTTCGGCATGACGCGCTCCTCTAACGCTCAGTGATAGTCCACGATCTCCACATCCTCGGGACCGGCCTCGGTCCACCGGAAGCAGATGCGATACTGATCGTTGATCCAGATCGCGTGCTGCCCCGCTCGATCCCGGCCGAGGGGATGAAGCCGGTTGCCGGGGGGAACCTTCAGCGCCTCGAGGGAGGTCGCGGCGTTCAAGAACCCCAGCTTCCGCCGCGCCGTCTTCAGGATCGCGTTGGGAAGGGCACGCGGCTGCCGCCCTTCAGCGACATCGCGCGTCCTCCGATCCGCGAAACTCCGAATCATCGCGATCTCCGACCAGTGAGGAATAGTATCACTGGACGATACGTTTCGTCAAATGAGCCGACATCCGGTTCATCGTGACGATGTGAACCGGACAGGCTGATGCGCACTTCTCCCGGACGCTTGCACAAAGCTCCCAATCCGATGAGTTTGGCCTGCCGTGCTCCGGCATCGAGATGTCGAAGCGTGCCGCTCTTAAGCCCCACACAGGTCCGGCCGATGCTCATCCTGCTCTCGATCTGCCTTCTCTCCGAGCCGACCCAGTGCCGGGAGGACAAGATCGATCTCTCGTTCGAGGCGCGCGGCCCCACCGTGTGCCTGCGCAACTCTCAGAGCGCCCTCGCCAACTGGCAGGCCGAGCATCCCGAATGGCACGTCGCCCGCTGGCGCTGCGCCGTGCGGGGCTCCGTCCCGCGCGATCTGTGATCGCGTCTGGAGCAGACCCGTCCTTGCACTTGCGAACATTGGCTTCTTGCGCCTAGACATCCGTCCCATGACGCGATGACCTGTGGGTCTTCTGTGACTCATGGGAGGAAGTGGCAGGACGTGGCCGGACAATGCGCTCGCTGAAGGTTCGGTTCGCCCTGCTCCTCGGCAGCACCGCCCTGCTCGTGGTCCTGGCGGCCCTCGGCGTGCTCGGCTCGATCGGGGCCGCCGAGCGGACCATCGACCGGACGCTGGCGGCCCAGGGGCGCCTCGAACTCCTCGTCGAGCTGTCGGGCCGCATGACCCAGTACGGCCTCGCTGCACTGGAGGCGGTGAGCAACCCCGACGCGCAGCCGGAGGGCCTGTCGATCGCCCGCACCAACGTCGACCGCGCCCTGGTCGCCGTGGACGAGGCCCTCGGTCACAGCATCGTGGCCAGCGACGACCCCCTCGACCGGACGCAGTACGCCGCCCGCGCGCGACCCATGGCGCAGCTTCGCTCGGCCCGCGCCATCCTCGACCGGCAGGTCGCCCAGGTCCTGCGCCGCTCCGAGGACGAGCAGCGCCGGAGCGCCATCCGGGGCGCCCTCAACGGCTTCGGCGCCATGACCGGACAGCCGCTCTCCTTCCTCATCGAGGTCGAGCGCCGCTCGATGATCGCCGGATCGGACGCCGCGCGCGACCTGTCCGCGACCCTGCGGGTGGCCTCCCTGGCGGCGGTGGCGGCGGCGCTTGCCATCGTGTTCGGGCTCTACCGGGCGGTGACGCGGCCGACGCTCGCCCGCATCGAGTCCATGCGTCAGGCGGCGAGCGCCGTCGGCCGGGGCGAGCTCGACACCCGCCTCTCCGTGGCGACGCGGGACGAACTCGGCCTGCTGGTCGCGAACTTCAACCGCATGGCCGCGCGGCTCGCCCGGCGCGAGGGGCGGCTCGCCGCCGACCGGGCCGCCCTGGAGGATACGGTGGCGGCCCGCACCACGGACCTGCGCGCCGCCAACGCGCGCCTGGAGGCGGTGGACCGCTCGCGCCGGCGGTTCTTCGCCGACGTCAGCCACGAACTGCGCACGCCGCTCACCGTGATCCTCGGTGAATGCGACATCGCCGCCCGCTCGGCCGGGCGCCCCGGCACCGACTTCGCCCCGGTCTTCGCCACCATCCGCAAGCGCGCCCTGCGCCTCCAGCGCCGGGTCGAGGACCTGCTCCGGGTCGCGCGCTCGGAATCCGGCCAGATCGAACTCGACCGGCGGCCCGTCCGCGCCTCGCTCATCCTCATGGACGCCGTCGACGGCATGGCCTCGGAGGCGGCGCGCCGCCGCGTGAGCCTCGTCCTCGAGCCCATCGCCACCGACGCGACCGTGCTGGCTGACCGGGAATGGCTGCGTCAGGTCCTGGAGAGCCTGGTCGACAACGCCCTTCGGCACGCCGCCGGCCTGACCCGCGTCACCCTCGCCCTCGCGGTTGCCCCGGGCGGCCCCGCGACCGTCACCGTCACGGATGACGGTCCGGGCTTTCCGCAGACCGGCGAGGCCCTGTTCGAGCGCTTCCGCCGCGAGAGTCCGTCCGGCGAGACCGGGTTCGGCATCGGCCTGGCCCTGGCGCGCTGGGTCGTTGAGCGGCATGATGGCACGATCCGCCTGGGGGCCGGGCCTGGGGACCGGGGCGCGCAGGTCGTCCTCGCACTCCCCGCGACACTTCCCATTGCATCGGACGACGAAGCGGCGTCGGCCTCCCATCGGATTGAGAAGGAAACCACGGCATGACCCGGGTCTTGATCGTCGAGGATGACAGCGACATCCGCGCCATGCTGGCGCGCGGCCTCGAGGCGGAGGGGTTCTCCGTCGGGGTCGCCGGCTGCGTCGACGACGCCCTCATCGCCGCGCGCGACTCGGCGCCGGAGGCCGTCGTCCTCGACATCACCCTGCCGGACGGCTCGGGCCACGACGTCTGCCGGTCCCTGCGCGAGGGCGGCTATCCCGGCCCGATCCTGTTCCTCTCCGCCCGCGACGAGGTCCGCGACCGCGCCGAGGGCTTGGCCCTCGGGGCCGACGACTACATCGTCAAGCCGTTCGTGTTCGACGAACTCCTCGCCCGCCTGCAGACGCACCTCCTGCGCCGCAAGGAATCCGACGAGCCCCGCACCATCGTCACGGCCGGCCGCCTCGTCCTCGATCTCAACATCCGCCAGGTCGGCTTCGCCGATGCGACGGCGCGCCTCACCCCCCGCGAGGCCGAGCTGCTGGCCCTGCTCATGGACAAGGCCAACCAGCCGGTGTCGCGCGGCGACATCTTCGACAAGCTCTGGGCCGGCCAGGGCGGCCTGTCGCTGAATGTCGTCGATGTCTACGTGGGTTACCTGCGCACCAAGCTGTCGGACTTCGTCCGTCTCGGCGGCCCGGTCATCGTCACCGTGCGCGGGCGCGGCTTCATGCTCGACCTCAAGGGCCAGGATTTCCGGCACTGAGGCCGAGCGAGCTTGAGCGCTTTCTGAGAGGATGGCGGGACGAACCGGCAATTTAGCGCTTGAAGTCGGCGGCGGAATTGTCGATATAGCTCCCGCGACAGAAACCACTGCGCCGTCAGTGTCTTACGATCTTCTTAAGGTGGATCGGGGCGCTGCTGTTCAAAAGAAACTCTGGAGAAACACCATGACCTGGGCTGCCCCCGTCGTTTCCGAGATCTGCGTTGGCATGGAAGTCACGAGCTACGAGTCGGCCGAGATCGACACCTTCAACTAAGGTTGTCGGAGCGAGCCTGAGGAGCGGGACGGCGTCGGTTCAGCCATGCATGTCGTGATCCTCGGCTCCGCCGCGGGCGGCGGCCTTCCCCAGTGGAATTGCCGCTGCCCCATCTGCTCCCTCGCCCGCGAGGATTCCACCCGCGTGAGGCCGCGGACCCAGTCGAGCATCGCCGTTTCCCCCGATGGGGACCGTTGGCTCCTGGTGAACGCCTCCCCCGATATCCGCCAACAGCTGTTCGACAATTCCGTACTGCATCCCCGCGAGGGCCTGCGCCACTCGCCGATCCACGCGGTGCTGCTGACCAACGGCGACGTCGACCACGTCGCCGGTCTGCTGACCCTGCGCGAGGGCCAGCCCTTCACCCTCTACGGCACGGCCGGCATCCTCGACTCCGTCAACGCCAACCGGGTGTTCGACGTGATGGCCGAGGGCGTCGTCGCCCGCGAGTCCATCGGCCTCGACGCCGCGTTCGAGCCCGTTCCGGGGCTCAGGGTCACCCTGTTCTCCGTGCCCGGCAAGGTGCCCCTGTGGCTCGAGGGGAAGACCGTGGAACTCGGTGCCGAGACCGAGACCACCGTCGGGGCGATGATCGAGGCGGGGGGCCGTCGCCTCGCCTACATCCCCGGCTGCGCCCGCGTCACCGACCGGCTCAAGGGACAGATCGCCGGCGCCGATGCCCTGCTGTTCGACGGCACCGTGCTCCTCGACGACGACATGATCCGCGCCGGGGTCGGCACCAAGACCGGCTGGCGCATGGGCCACGTGCCGATGACCGGCGAGAACGGCTCCATCGCGGCCCTGGCCGACATCGAGATCGGCCGGCGCGTCTTCGTCCACATCAACAACACCAACCCGGTGCTGGTGGAGGATTCGCCCGAGCGCGCCGCCGTCGAGGCCGAGGGCTGGATCGTCGCCCATGACGGTCTGAGCCTGTCCCTCTGACCGGCTGCGGGGTTGCGGGCCGCACCCGTTGAAGGCCCGGACCCGCTGGCAATTTACTGCGCGCGTTGATATATGATGCGCAATATAATTGCGCTCGTGGGATCGTTGGCCTGACAGGCCCCGCGACACCATCTACAAGAAGCGCCCAGGAAACGCAGACCTCTGAACGCAGATCTCCGAACGCAGACGTCGGACCCCAGACGTCGGAACGCCCACCGCCGGACCCGGACAACGCCATGACCGCGCCTTTTCCCACCCCCGTCGCCGACGAGACCCAGCGTCTGCTGAGCCCGGAAGAGCTCGCGGCGGCCCTGCGGGACATCGGCGCCCGGCGCTACCACAACCTGCATCCGTTCCACCGCCTGCTGCACGACGGCGAGCTGAACAAGGATCAGGTCCGGGCCTGGGCGCTCAACCGCTACTATTACCAGGCGATGATCCCCATCAAGGACGCCGCCGTGCTGGCCAGGATGGAGGATGCGAGCCTTCGCCGGATCTGGCGCCAGCGCATCGTCGACCACGACGGCGACGCCCCCGGCGACGGCGGCATCGAGCGCTGGCTCAAGCTCGCCGAGGGCGTCGGCTTTTCACGGGACTACGTCGAGTCGACCCAGGGCATCCTGTCCGCCACCCGCTTCTCCGTGGACGCCTACGTCCACTTCGTGAAGGAGCGCTCGCTGCTGGAGGCCATCGCCTCGTCGCTCACCGAGATGTTCTCGCCGACCATCATCTCCGAGCGCGTCGCCGGGATGCTGAAGAACTACGACTTCATCACCAAGGACACCCTGGCCTACTTCGACAAGCGCCTGACCCAGGCGCCCCGCGACGCCGATTTCGCCCTCGACTACGTCCAGAAGCACGCGACCACGCCGGAGCTTCAGCGCCAGGCGATGGCCGCCCTGACCTTCAAGTGCAACGTGCTGTGGACGCAGCTCGACGCCCTGTACTTCGCCTACGTCGCCCCCGGCCTGACCCCGCCCGACGCCTGGACCCCCGGCACCGGCCTCGTGCCTGAAACCGCCACGGCGCAGGCCGCCGGCACCGGGACGCTGGGCCCGCACGACGTGCCGCGCCTGCCCCGCGGCGTGCGCCTGCGCCACGACACCGTGCGCGGCGAGCACGTGCTGCTCGCCCCCGAGCGCACCTTCGACCTCGACGCCAACGCCGTGGCGGTCCTCGAATACGTCGACGGTGCCCGCACCGTGCGCGACATCGCCGGCCTGCTGGCGGAAAAATTCACCGCCGACCGCGCGGTGATCGAGGCCGATATCCTCGTCATGCTGAACGACCTCGCCACAAAACGGGTTCTTGAGCGATGAACGCCCTCACGCCGAATGCCCCCGTCCTGCCGGCGCCCGTCGGGCTCCTGGCCGAACTGACGCATCGCTGCCCCCTGCGTTGTCCGTACTGTTCGAACCCCCTCGAACTCGACCGGCGCTCGGGCGAGCTCGACACGGCGACGTGGCAGCGGGTGCTGACGGAGGCGGCGGCGCTCGGCGTGCTGCACGTCCATCTCTCGGGCGGAGAGCCGACGGCCCGCAACGACATCGTCGAGATCACCCAGACCTGCGCCAAGCTCGGGCTGTACTCGAACCTCATCACGTCCGGCGTCGGCGGGGCGTTGGCTAAGCTCGACGCCCTCTACGACGTGGGCTTGGACCACGTGCAGCTCTCGGTGCAGGGGGTCGATGCGGCCAATGCGGAAAAAATCGGCGGGTTGAAGAACGCGCAGCCGCAGAAATTCGCCTTCGCCGAGCGGGTGACCCAGCTCGGCCTGCCCCTGACCCTCAATTCGGTGATCCACCGCGGCAACATCCACGAGGTCGAGGGCTTCATCGATCTTGCCGTGAAGCTCGGGGCCAAGCGCCTGGAGGTGGCCCACACCCAGTATTACGGCTGGGCCTACGTCAACCGCGCCGCCCTGATGCCGAACAAGGCCGAGGTCGACCGCTCGATCCGCATCGTCGAGGCCGCGCGCGAGCGCCTCAAGGGCCAGCTCGTCATCGACCTCGTGGTGCCGGACTACTACGCCAAGTACCCCAAGGCCTGTGCCGGTGGCTGGGGCCGCAAGCTCATGAACGTGACGCCCGCCGGCAAGGTTCTGCCGTGCCACGCCGCCGAGACCATCAAGCAGCTCGAATTCTGGTACGTCACCGACCACTCGCTCGGCGACATCTGGGCGAACTCGCCGGCCTTCACCGCCTATCGCGGCACCGACTGGATGCAGGAGCCCTGCCGCTCGTGCGACCGGCGCGAGAAGGATTGGGGCGGCTGCCGCTGCCAGGCCCTGGCGCTCGCTGGCGACGCCGCCGCCACCGACCCGGCCTGCTCCCTGTCGCCGCTCCACGCCAAGGTGCGTGATCTCGCCACGGAAGAGGCGGCCGAGAGCCCGCCCGACTACACCTACCGGACCATCGGCAGTAACGTGCAGCCCAATGTGCGGACGCCGCTGAACGAGGACGCGCCCCTTTGAAGCCCACTATTCCTGCCGCCACCCTCGCCGCGCTGCTGATGCTCGGCGGCACCCCCGCTTTGGCCCAGACCCCGCCCGCGGCGGACACCGCGCCCGTGACCAAGGCCAGCACCGCCGCTCCGAACGCCTCCGACCTGCTGTTCGAGCAGCCGCAGATGAAGAACGTGCCGCCCGGCACGAAGCTCACCTACGGCTACATCCGCCGCAGCGGCATCTCCAAGGGGCCGTTCGGACCGCCCATGGACGACACGATCAAGCTCGGCATCGAGCCCGGCAAGAGCGCCGACGCCCGCGACATCCGCGTCGAGATGTTCTCGGGCGCCAACCGCTTCCCCGCCGGACCGTTCGAGGACATGCCGGGCAATCCCGTGATGACCCTGTTCCTCGAGCATCACCTCATGGACATGGCCCGGGTGCTCTCGGCCAACCCGCGCTACATCAAGAACGCCATCCGCAAGGGTCTGCGCGACAACGCGACGGTGACGCCGACCACCATCGACTACAAGGGGCGGACGGTCTCGGCCTGGCGCATCGAGACGCAGCCTTTTCTGGAGGACCGGATGAAGGACCGCATGCGCGGGATGGAGAACATCCGCTACACCTTCGTCACCTCCGATGCCGTGCCCGGCGAACTCGTCTCCATCGAGGCGCAGTCGAAGAACGCCGAGGGCGGCGAACTCCTGCAAGAGAGCCTGACCTATGATCCGAACGCTGGTTGAGCGCGCCGCCCTCGCGGCGTTCCTCGTCGCGGGCCTCGCGGCGCCCCTGCACGCCGCCGAGCCGGAGAACGACTACCCGACGGAGGCGCGGGCCGATTACATCTTCGGATGCATGGCCGCCAACGGCCAGTCGCGCGAGTCCCTGTCGCGGTGCTCGTGCTCCCTGGACGCCCTGGCGTCGATCCTGTCCTACGACCACTACATCCAGGCCAGCACCGTGCTCTCCATGCGCCAGGGCATCGGCCAGCGCGCCAACGAGTTCAAGTCGACCAAGGTGTTCGACGACAAGGTCGCCGAACTGCGCCGGGCCCAGGCCGAGGCCGAGATCCGCTGCTACCGCGGCGGGGCGTGACACGGGGCGTTGCGCCCCGGGCCTAATCGGGCGAAAGCAATCCGGACCGCTCCCACCCGATAGAGCCCCCGTGC